>JBBQBU010000010.1:0-27025 GCA_038318015.1 Chloroflexota bacterium
GGGTGGGTGCCCGCAGGTTCCGCGCGGTTGCGACCTGCTCCGTGTCAAGCAGGTGCCGGGGCGCAATAATGAGGTCGTAGTCCGTGCCCGCTGCCGCAGTCAGCGCCGCCGCACCATCGGCGGCCACGTCCACGGCGCACCCGAGGTCCCGAAGCATCAGCGCCCCAACCCGCCGGTTGATGGCGCTATCGTCCACCAGCAGCACGCGGCGCTCCTGGTAGAGCGTGCGGTCGCGCGATTCGCGGATGTCGGTTGGCCGTGGCCGCACGGCTTGGACGACCGGCACCGGTTGCACTAGGCAGACGGTGAACCAGAAGGTACTGCCCTGCCCCACCACGCTCTGCACGCCGATCTGTCCGCCCATCAGGTGGACCAACTGGCGGCTGATAGACAGGCCCAGGCCAGTGCCGCCGTACTTGCGCGTGGTCGAACTGTCGGCCTGCTTGAACGGCTCAAAGATCGCCGCGCATGCATCTGGCGCGATGCCGATGCCGGTGTCCTGCACGGTGAAGCGCACCACGCACCGCGCCCCGTCGAGCGCGTCCAACTGCACCGAGATATTGATGCCGCCGTCATGAGTGAACTTCGTGGCATTGTTGACCAGATTCGTCAGAATCTGACGCAGGCGGCTCGGATCGCCATGCAGCAGCGACGGGATCGCCTGGTCCACGGACACCGTGAGCTCCAGTCCCTTCTGGCTGGCCTGACGCATCAGCAGGCGCGCCACATCCTGTGTCACGATGCTGACATCCGTCGGTATCCATTCGATTTCCAGGTACCCGGCGTCGATCTTCGAGAAGTCGAGGATGTCGTTGATGATCGTGAGCAGCGACTCGGCGCTGCCTTCGATGGTTCGGGCGTACTCGTGCTGCTCCGCCGTGAGTTCGGTGTCGAGCAGCAGCTCGGTCATGCCGATGATGCCGTTCATCGGCGTCCGGATCTCGTGGCTCATGGTGGCGACGAACTCGGACTTGGCACGGCTCCCCACGTCGGCGGCAACAGCCAACTCGTTGGCCCTCGCAATCATCTCTTCAAGCGACGCGTTCGTTTGTTCCAGCGACTGGTACAGGGACGCATTCCGGATGGCAATTGCAACTTCAGAGACGAACAACCCAAGCACGTCATCGTCTGGATTGACCCTGAACGGTGCGTGCCCGTGGGCCGTGAGCACCGCAACGACCAGCCCGTCGTCAATGATGGGAATCGCCAGCGCTGAGGACAGACCGTGCTGCTGCCACCACGTCGGGTTGTAGGTGCGGTGGTCCGTGAAGACATCGTCAACGCACAACGTCTCGCTGTGTTCGGCCGCCCAGCCGACGATGCCCCGCCCGAACGGCACCCGCCGGTTCTGTTCCTCGCCCCAGAGGTTGGCGTCGGAGCAGGCACGCAATACCAGCACGTTCGTGGGTGTATCAACGACCCAGAAGTGGGTGATGTCTGCGCTGAACAGGCCTGTCGCCGCCTCCGCAACCTCGTGCAGCACGCCGTTCAGGTCGAGCGACGACACGAAGGACTGGCTGAGCCGGTTCAACGTCTGCAGGCGCTCGGCCCGCCGTGCGCTGATGAACGCAAGCTTGATGGACTCGCGCTGTTTGGCTTCGGCCGTCGTCTGCGCCGCTTCTGCCCGCGTGCGCGCTTCCTCGGCGTCCTGGCGGGCGGACTCGGCATCGCTCAGTGCCTGCTTGGTGCGCTCGGCTGCGAGGCGCGTGCGCTCCTCAGAGCGCCAGTTCATGACGCCCGCAAGGCCGGCCAGCAGCACGAAGACGGCATGGATGCCAGTCCAGAGCCACGGGTGCTCCCAGGCCGCTGGGTGATTGAAGACCGCTGTTGGAACGAGGGTGCCCAGGATGCCGTGATGGAGCAGGACATAGGCGAATGCGACGTTGAACGGTGCCCAACTCTGGTAGAGCGTGACCACCGCAATCATGATGAAGAAGTGAAAGTGCATCTCGATCACGCCGCCCGAGAGGTGCACCAGCAGGGCCGAGGACGTGAGCAGCCCGATGGTAGTGGCGATGGCCCGGGCTGTGCGTGAGAGCAGGCGGCAACTTGCCAACGCGGCCAGCACCGCGACACTGGCTGTCTCCACCAAGAGGTGAACGTCGTTGGCGTCGGTACGCACGACCGCGAAGACGCCGTAGCCGAGGAGCGCGATGGCGTGCAGCCACAGCAGCGTCAGGATCATGTGGTGACGGAAGTGCCAGGCGTCATCACGCAACGGCATGCCGGACGGCAACGCATCACGCGCGGCGGTGCGGAGGCGTGTGTTGAGCGTGGACGGGGGCGCAACCGCGCTGGGTGTCAACACGACCAGGACAGACGCGGCCCTCGGGCCAGGACAGTATCCTGCCGGACGCCCACGACAGCGCAATCTGCCCGTCGGGCGCCTGGGATGCTGCGGGGTATGGCGACAACGAGGCAGCGCGGCCATTGGCGACCGGGCTGCCTCGCATGTTTGCGGGCCACCAGCTACGCTGCTCGGGCTGCTGCTCGTGGCGCTGCGCCGAACGACTGGCTGCTCAGGAGGATGCGGCGCAGGCTCATCAGTGCGCGGGCCTGCAGCTTCTTGACGGCTTCCTCGGAGCGGCTCATGGCGGCGGCTGTTTCGGCGACGCTCATGCCCTGGAGAAACCGGCATTGGATGGTCTGCCGCTGCTCCTGGGTCAGCCGCTTCATGGCCGGCTCCAGCATGTTGCGGTCCAGCACCTGCCCGTACTCCACGCCGGTCTCGCGCTCCTGCACGTCAACCACTTCGTCCAGCGACGTGGCCGTCTGGCGGGGCAACTTGCGGACGTAGTCGATCAGGCAGTTGTGGGAGATGCGGTACAGCCAGGCGGTGAACGGCAGACCGCGCTCGACGTAGCGGTCTAGCTTCTCATACAGCTTCATGAAGACTTCGGCGGTCAGGTCGTCGATGGTCTCGTCGGAGCCGTCGTGGCGTCGGCGCAAATAGCCGCGCACGTGCGGAGTGAAGGTCTCGTAGAGCGTCGCAAACGCCGTCGCGTCGCCCTGTTGTGCCAACTTGACCAACGCTGCCGTCTGCTCAGTCCCCACGATGATCCCCCTCGCCCAGGTCGCTCGCGCCCGGCGTCATGCTGTGGCGGTTCGCCATCTCTCGTAAGGACAGTGTTGCACGGCTCTCGTCAGGCGAGCGTCAGGAAGAGGGGTGTTGAGATCAGCGTGTCGTCAGGACTCGGTGAGATCTGCGTGAGGTGATCCGCGCGCAACGCCGGGTGCGCGCGGCGAAAACAAGGACGGCAGTTAGCGTACAGTGCCGCGAACGTTGAGGTGCGTCTGTCGCGCTAGCGTTCGGGCGGAGGCCCTGCGGACTCGCGCGGTACCAGCGTGGCGTACAGCACGGTCCTACATGGCGGCGGCGCGGTGCCCGCCAGGAGTTCCACGAGGCGGCGCACGCCCAGTTCGCCCATCTGGCGGCGCGGGATCGCCACCGTCGTCAGCGGCGGGATGGTCGCCGTTGCCTCGTCCACATCGCCGATGCCGACCACGGACAGGTCGTCAGGCACCCGGATGCCCAGGCGATGCAACGTCAACAGCGCACGCGCCGCGTGGCGGTCGTTCACGGCGACGATGGCCGTAGGCCGCTGGTCCGGCGGCAGCGCCAGCAACTGCGTCAGTCGAACCTCGCCGAGCGGACCGTCGCAGGGCAGGAACGGCGGCGCCAGGGTCGCGTCGTAGGCGATGCCGGCGGCTGCCAGGGCGTCCACGTACCCGGCGTGGCGATGCACGAACTTGCGGTAGGTGCGCGGCCCGACGATCATGCCGATGCGCCGGTGCCCGAGCGCCAGCAGGTGCTCCGTTGCCTGATAACCCGCGCCGAAGTTGTCAGCCGTCACGGCGTGGATGTTGTGGCCGAGCAGGAAATTATCCACCAGGACGGTCGGCAGGCCGGTCGCCTGCAGGTGGGCAATGCGCTCATCGGTCATGTCACCGCCGCTGACGATGATGAAGCCGTCTACCTCGTCGCGCGCGGAGGCTGCAACATCTTCGATACGCTCGACGTCCGGGTCGAACGTGTGCAGCCAGACCGACAGCCCGAGCCGCTTCGCCTCGGCCTGGATGCCCACCAGGATCTCGCCGTAGTAGAAGTCGGTGAAGATCGGGATGCCGCGCGCCTCAATGACGAGGCCCAGGCGGTGGCGGCGCATCGGCCGGTGCGCCTCCACTGGTCGCTGATACTCGTAGCCCAGGGCACGGGCGGCATTCTGGATGCGGGCACGCCGCTCTGGTGAAACCCCCGGCCGGTTCCCGAGCACCAGCGGGACCGCCGATACCGGCACGCCCGCAACCCTGGCGATGTCACGCATAGTGGGGCGCACAGTCACGGGTCGTTGCCTCACGCGGTCAGCCCAACGGGGCACAACCGAAACGATTTGCCTTGACACTGGTGGCGTACACCAGTATCGTAAATCAAGAACAGTGCAAGAACAAGAACAAGAACAGCAGGCGCACAGACGCACCTGACCCCCATCCGCAAAGGAGCGCAATGATCTCGCGGACTGCTGGCAAGCCGGTGATCGACTGCGACATTCACAATACGGTGCCCAGCGCGCGGGCGCTCTTCCCTTACCTGTCCAACTTCTGGCGGGACACTGTTGAGCAGACCGGCTTCAAAGGGCCGACCGACGACGCGTACCCTCAGGGCATCCCGACATCCATCCGCCCCGGCAGTCGCCCGGAGGATGGCACGCGGCCCGGCACCTCGGTTGAACACGTTCGCGCCCAGGTGCTCGATCCGTGGAACGTTGAGATCGGCATTCTGAACTGCGCCTACGCCGTGGACGGCCTGCACAACCCGTTCGCAGCCGAGGCGTTCGCGCGGGCCGCCAACGACTGGCAGATTGAGCACTGGCTCGACAAAGAGCCGCGCTTACGGGCGTCCATCGTGGTGCCGGTTCAGCACCCGGACCTTGCCGCCGCCGAGATTCGCCGTGTGGGCGGGCATCCCGGCTTCGTGCAGGTGGGCCTGCCGGCCCGCGCCGAACGCCCGTACGGCAACCGCCGGTACCTCCCGATCTTCGAGGCCGCGCTTGAGCAAGACCTCGTGGTCAGCGTGCAGTTCGGCGGCGCGCCCGGCGTCCCGCCGACCTCGGCCGGTTGGACGACGCACTACGTCGAAGAGTGGGTCGGCATGGCGCACGTCTTCCAGTCGCAGGTGATGAGCCTGGTGGTAGAAGGCGTCTTTGACCGCTACCCCGACCTGCGCGTCGTCTGCGCCGAGAGCGGCTGGACCTGGCTGCCGTCGCTGATGTGGCGGCTGGACAAGGAATGGAAGGGGTTGCGGCGCGAAGTGCCGTGGGTCAAGCGCCCGCCCTCGGACTACATCCGCGAGCATATGCGCTTCACCTTGCAGCCCACCGACGCGCCCGAAGACCGCACCCAACTGACCGAAGTGCTCGACCAACTTGGGTCCGACGAGTTGCTGCTGTTCTCAACGGACTGGCCGCACTGGCAGTTCGACGCACCCGAAGAGGCGTTCCCGCTCGACGTGCCGCCGGCCCGCGTAGACAAGATCCTGCGCGACAACGCCCGCGCCTTCTATCGCTTCTGATGCTGCTGACTGTAGTTGCCGCTGCGGGGCAGGTGCGCGCCGCGTGACGCCCCACCACCGAACGACCAGTCAGCCTGGGCGCTGGTCAACCGAGACCATCATCCGGAGGATGCCGTGACCGCCACGCTACGCCGCCCCCAGTCTGAGCAGCCAGTAAAGCCGACCCTCATCGATGGCGACATCCACACGACGTTCGCCTCGGAGAAAGAACTCCTCAAGTATCTGCCGAAGGCGTGGCACCGGCACCACGAGATGCTCGGGCGGTGGTCATTCACCGGCACCAACTACCCGAAGGAAAGCCCGAACGCCGCGCGCGTGGATTCCTGGCCCCCAGGTGGCGGCTCGCCCGGCTCCAGCCTGCCGTTCCTGCGCGAACAACTGCTTGACGAGTGGGGCATCGACATCGCAGTCAACAACCCGCTCTTTCACAGCGCCGTGCAGCGGCATCCTGGCTACACGGCGGCGCTGGCGCGGGCCATCAACGAGTGGCAGATTGGCGAGTGGACCGACCCGGAGCCGCGCGTGCGGGCGTCCATTTGCGTGCCGCAGGAAGAGGGCGACCTTGCCGCCGCTGAGATCGACCGGCTGGGCGAAGACCCGAACTACGTCCAGGTGCTGCTGGTCATCCGTGGCTCGGAGCCGCTGGGCCGCCGCCGCTACTGGCCGATCTACGAGGCCGCCGTGCGCCACAACCTGCCGGTGAGCATCCACTTCGGCGGGCAGGGCGGCAATCCGCTGACCGGCACCGGTTGGCCGTCGTACTACATCGAAGACCACACCGGCATGGCGCAGAGCTTCCAGAGCCAGCTCACCAGCCTCGTGTTCGAAGGCGTGTTTGAGCGGTTCCCGACCTTGCGGATGTGCCTGATCGAAGGCGGCTTTGGGTGGTTGCCGTCGCTGCTGTGGCGGATGGACGCGGCGTACAAGCGCTTGCACGAAGAGGTGCCGCACCTGAAGCGGCTGCCCTCGCAGTACGTGCGCGATCAGGTCTGGCTGACGACCCAGCCGATGGAGGAGCCGGCGAAGCCCGAGCAGTTCGGCCAGTTACTGCGCCACGGCAACCTCGCCGACCGCCTGATCTTCGCCACGGACTACCCGCACTGGGACTTCGACGCGCCGGACCAGGCGTTGCCGAAGACGCGGCTGCCAGACGGCTTCGAGCAGAGCCTGTTCTATCAGAACGCGCTCGACTTCTACGGCCCGCGCCTGCTGCCGGTCAAGAAGGTCTAGCGTGGCCGAGTCCATACCAGGGGCCGCCCCCGAGCAGGCACACAATCCGGCGAACGAGCAGGCCATTGCCGACCCGTCCGGCTACGGCGACCCGACTATCGGCGCGGCGCTGGCGCGTAAGCTTGCCGAGTCCCGCGTCGATACGCGCGTGCAGCAGGTGGGTGTGGATGGGCGGTACGTCGTCGGCTCGGTGGACGACATCCCGCCCGGCGCACACAAGATCATCGACGTGGACGGCCGCGAGATCGGCGTGTTCAACGTGAACGGCGAGTACTTCGCCGTGCTGAACCGCTGCCCGCACCAGGGCGGCCCGCTGTGCAGCGGCCGGCAGACCGGGTTCCTGGTGGCCCCGACGCCCGGCGACTATCAGCTCACGCGCCCCGGCGAGGTCATCCGCTGCCCGTGGCACGGCTGGGAGTTTGACCTCCGGACCGGCCAGTCCTGGTGCGAGCCGGCGCGGGTGCGCGTGCGGCGCTACGACGTGTCGGTGGAGTCCGGCGAGGCGCTGACGATCCAGGCCGAATCAGCCGCCGAGGCCGCCTCCGCGCCCGATGCGGATGCCTTCGCGCCGCCGGGCCTCGTAAAGGGGCCGTACAAGGCGGAGACGTTCCCGGTCGCAGTCGAACAGCGGTACGTGGTGGTTGACGTTGGCGCACAGCGAGCACGGTCTGATGCCGCGCCGCGCCTCGCGACTGAAGGATGAGACTGCCGTTGCCGGCCCTACTCGCATTGGAGGAGCAGGCCGGCCTACCATAGCGATCAGGTATGCCGAACGCGGCCCAGTGGGGCGCCGCGCGACGCTGGTGGCCGAGGGGCCGCCCACAGCACTCTGGGGTGCTCACGACCGCCGTGCTGCTGTGCGTTGCCGACGCAACGTCCTTGCAGCGTGCGGGATCGTCCCCGACAACTGGCGAGAGCGGGGGAGGGGGAACAACGATGAACCGTCGACAACTGCTCAGGGTGCTTGGCGTGGGGGCGCTCGCCGTTGGTGGCCTGCCGCTGCTGGTGGCGTGTGCGCCGGCAGCAGCACCGGCTGCACCGAAGCCAGCCGATAGCAAGCCCGCCGAGGCAGCGAAACCGGCCTCGGCCGCCAAGCCCGCTGCCCAGGCACCGGCTGCCGGCACGCCGAAGCGCGGCGGAACCCTTGAGGTCGTGGTGCAGAACGACTGGACCACGATGGACGCCATCTACTCCACGTCCGGCTCGGGCGTCGCCGGCATGATCTGCGGCGACTACATCCGTTGGGAGATGGACGAGAAGGGCCAGTGGGGGCCGGTGCCAGACATGCTCGCGTCGTGGGACGTGAAGCCGGATGCCGTGACGCTGAAACTGCAACCGGGCGTCACCTTCCACGACGGCACCAGATGGGACGCGAAGGCCGCCAAGTGGAACCTCGACCGCGCGGCGTTCGACCCGGCCTCCGGCTTGCGGTCGTTCCTGGGCAGCATCGACCGCTCAAAGGAAGATGCTGCCGAGGTCGAGAAGATGCGGACCGGCTCGGCCGAGCGCTTCGACTTCGTGTCGAAGGCCATCGAGATCGTGGACGACGCGACCATCAAGGTGAACATGGGCGCGCCCGCGCCGGCGTTCATCACCAACATCAGCAGCGCCATCGAGTGGACGAACCCGGTCAGCCCAGAGTCGTACCAGAAGCAGGGCAAGACGGCGTTCGCGCGGAATCCTGTCGGGGCCGGGCCGTTCCGCTTCGTGGAGTGGAAGTCCGGCAGCCATATCGTCTTGCAGAAGTACGCGGAGTACTGGCGCAAGGCTCCTGACGGGCAGGCGTTCCCGTACCTGGACGGCATCCGCTACCGGCTGGTGATCGACGACTCGACGCGCCTGCTGGAACTGAAGAGCGGCGCGTCGCACTTCACCGAGTTGATCCAGGGCAAGGACATCAGCGGCGTCAAGGCCGATTCGTCCATGTCCATGCTCGAGTCGCAGGCGTCCGGCAACAACTACCGGATGATCTTCGACGCCACCAACCCCGACAGCCCGCTCAGCAAGCACAAGGAACTACGGCAGGCGATGCTGTACGCTCTGGACCGCGACGCGATGGCAAAGACACTCGGGTTTGGGTCCGGCGCGGGCCGGCGGTACCTGCTGCCGAAAAGCTCGTTTGCCTACGACGCCAGCGAGAAGATCCCGCACTACTGGTTCGACAAGGCGAAGGCCACCCAGTTGGTGAAGGATGTCATTGCGAAAGACCCGTCCGTTGCGGCGGGCGGCAAGATCGCTATCACGTTCTCCGTCATCGACCGGGCGGTGGACAAGGCCCAGGCTGAGATGATTAAGCAGATGGCCGATGCCGTGGGCTTTGACGTCACGCTGGAGACGATGGAGCGCGCCGCCTGGACGGCCAAGCTGGTGAAGCGGCCGGGCCAGCCGGGCGGCAAGTTCGACGTAGCGTCGATGCGGAACCCGGTCACGCCGGACGACCCTGACGGCCAGTGGCGCACCTTCTTCCATTCGACCGGCTCGTTCAACGTGGCCCACCTCGATGACAAGGAGTGGGACACGCTGATCGACACGGCCTCAAAGACGCTCGAACAGGCCAAGCGCATCGAAATCTACCGCCAGCTAGACCAGAAGGCTTTTGATGGAGCCTGGTATGGCTGGCTCTGGCAACAGGACTGGAACTACGTCTTCAACAAAAAGGTGCAAGGCGTCCGAGAGTCCGTCGCCGGCCGGAACTCGTTCCCCGAGGTCTGGCTCGCCTGACTATCTACCCTCGCGGTGCCAATCGTCGGCGCTCTGCGGGATTCGTTTGGACACGGTTGTCCGGAGTGTGGAGGAACAACGTGAATCGTCGTCAGGTACTGAAGGTACTC
This sequence comes from Chloroflexota bacterium, assembly GCA_038318015.1. Classification (GTDB taxonomy): domain Bacteria; phylum Chloroflexota; class UBA6077; order UBA6077; family JACCZL01; genus JADZEM01. Next base: position 9,631 of record JBBQBU010000010.1, read on the forward strand.
GGCCTGGGAGCGGTTACGACCGTGAGCCTGCCGCTGTTGCAGGCGTGTGCACCCGCCGCCGCGCCGGCCACCAAGCCGGCCGACGCAAGCAAGCCGGCGGAAGCGGCCAAGCCGGCCGCAACCACGGCCGCTGTAAAACCGGCCGAAGCAGCCAAGCCCGCCGAGGCTGCGAAGCCGGCCGCGCCGGCTGCCGTGGCCGCTGCTGGCGCGCCAAAGCGCGGTGGCGCCGCGACCATCGTCGTACAAAACGACTGGGTATCGTTCGACCCGCCGTTCAACACCGCCGAGCCCGGTGGCAGCAACATGATCTACGGCACTTGGATGAACTGGCAGCCTGACACTAACGGCGTATGGGGACCGAAGCCGGACCTCGTCGCCGAGTGGGACGCCAAACCCGAGATGCTCACCCTCAGGCTTCAGAAGGGTGTGAAGTTCCATGACGGCACCGCTTGGGACGCGAAGGCCGCGAAGTGGAACCTGGATCGCCTCATCTTCCATCCGTCGTCTGGCGCGCGCTCCAACATGCGGGGTATCGACATCGCCGGCGAAAACGCTGCCGATCTCGACAAGATGAAGGCCGAGGCTGCGACCACATTCAACTTCTCGTCAAAGGCCGTCGAGGCCGTCGACGACGCGACTGTTCGCATCCGTTTCACGTCTCCGAACCCGGCCATCATCAGCCTGCTGACCGCCCCGAACACGGCCCCGATCAGCCCGGAGGCGTTCCTCAAGGCCGGTAAAGATGCCTACGGCCGCAAGCCGGTCGGGTCCGGCCCGTATCGCTTCGTGGAATGGCAGTCGGGCAGTCACGTGGTGCTGGAGAAGAATCCCGACTACTGGAATAAGGGCGCGGACGGGCAGCCATTTCCGTACATCGACAAGCTGACCTATCGGTTGATTATCGACGACTCGGTGCGACTGCTGGAGTTGAAGAGCGGCAACGCTCACTTCACCGAACTGATTCAGGGCAAGGACATCGGTGGCCTCAAGAACGAGTCATCGTTGTCCGTGGTAGAGTCCCAGGTCTCGGGCAACAATTACCGGATCATCTTCGACTCGACGAACCCGGAAAGCCCGTTGCGTAACAAGAAGCTCCGCCAGGCAATGCTCTATGCGCTGGACCGCGATGCGATGGCGAAAACGCTCGGCTTTGCCTCGGGCATTGCCCGCAAGTATCTGCTGCCAAAGGGCTCGCTCGGCTACGATGAAACTGAAAAGATCCCATTCTACGCCTTCGACAAGGCGAAGGCTGATGCGCTCGTGAAGGAGGCCATCGGCGAGGACAAGAGCCTCGCAGGGCCAGACGGCAAGGTCGCCTTCACATTCAGCGTCATCGACCGGGCCGTAGACAAGGCCCAGTCCGAGATGATCAAGCAGATGGGCGAATCTGTCGGCTTCAAGATCACGCTAGAGACGCTGGAGCGCGCCGCCTGGACCGCGAAGCTCGTGAAACGCCCCGGCCAGCCCGGCGGCAAGTTCGATATGGCCTCCATGCGCAATCCCGTCACGGCCGATGATCCGGATGGCCAGTGGCGGTCCTACTTCCACTCACTTGGCTCGTTCAACGTTGCCCACCTGGAGAGCAAGGATTGGGACAAGGCTATCGACGATGCCGGCGGCAGCTTTGAAGATACGAAGCGTAGGCAGATATATCTCGATCTCGAGAAGCGGCACTACGAGGACCCGTGGTACGGCTGGCTCTGGCAGCAGAACTGGAACTGGGTGATGAACAAGAAGCTCAGCAATTTCCAGGAGCCAGTCACCAATCGCTGGGACTTCAGCCAGATGTGGATGGTCTAGGCTATCCCAGGCTGGCGCTGCCACGAGAGCAGCGCCAGCCTGAACTGTCCAGAATCCTTGCCGGCCTGATAGGGTGGGTCGGTTCTACGAGTTCGTCACCCGGCGCAGTACAAAGTGGGGCAGGCCGACGGGTTGGACCGGACAGGGGGTCGAAAAGGCACACATGGCGACCTACATCATGCAACGCGTCTTCCAGATGATCCCGGTGATGGTGCTGGCAACCATCATCTCCTTCTCGATCATCTTCCTGCTGCCTGGCGATCCGGCACTGTTGATCCTGGGCGATCAGCTTGCCAGCGACCGAGCATTGTACGAGGCGAAGCGCGCCGAACTGGGCCTTGACCGCCCGCTCCCGATACAGTACCTGGACTGGCTCGGGAAGACGGCGCGGGGCGACCTGGGCACCTCGACGCGTGACCGCCAGCCTGTCACCCAGGGCATGCGCGAGCGTCTGCCCGTGACGATGCAGCTTGCGGCGTTCTCGCTGGTGCTGGCGCTGGTGATCGCGCTGCCGGCCGGCATCATCTCCGCGCTCAAGCCGAACTCAAAGTGGGATATTGCGTCCAGCCTTGTGGCGTTCGGCGGCATCGCGCTGCCGAACTTCTGGTTCGGCATTTTGCTGATCTACCTGTTCGCCGTGGTGTTGAAATGGCTGCCGCCGTCTGGGTTCGTGCCGTTCAACGAAGACCCGATACAAAATCTGCAACGCATGATCATGCCGTCGATCACGCTCGGGCTGGGCCTGTCGGCGGTGCTGATGCGGCAAACGCGCTCGTCGCTGCTGGAAGTGCTGCACCAGGACTACATGACGACGGCCCGCGCGAAGGGGTTGTCAGGCAAGGCCGTGGTGCTGGGGCACGCGCTCAAGAACGCGCTGATCCCCGTCGTGACGGTGCTGGGCCTGCAAGTTGGTCTGCTGATCGGTGGCTCGGTCATCACCGAAAGCATCTTCTCGATCCCGGGCATCGGGCGCTGGGCCGTTGACTCGATCACCAACCGCGACTTCCCGGTCGTGCAAGCCGTCAGCCTGGTAATGGCGCTTGGCGTCCTGTTTGCGAACTTGCTGGCCGACATCGCCTACGCCTACATCGACCCACGCATTCACTACCGCTAAACAGCGCGGAGGGACTAGATGGCTACAACGACTCTCCGCGAGCCTGCTGTCGTCAACGTGCGACAGCCGCGCCGGGCCTCGTTCGAGGTGGCGCGCCGGGTGTTCCGGATGCGCCTCGCACCGCTGGCAATCGGCATCCTGGGCACATTCATCCTCATGTCGATCTTCGCCAACGTCATCCAGCGGTACGACCCGATCACCGATCAGTCGTATTCTGAGGCGAACGAGGGGCCGTCGGCGGCGCACTGGCTGGGCACGGACTACCTGGGCCGCGACATGTGGAGCCGTCTGGTACATGGCTCGCGCATCTCGCTGTTTGTCGGATTGATCTCGGTGACGGTCGGGCTGGTGTTCGGCGTCTCCATTGGCGTTACAGCCGGCTTCGTCGGTGGCAAACTCGACGCCTTCCTGATGCGGATTACCGAATCAATCTGGACGTTTCCGGCCCTGATGCTGGCGCTGGCGATCACATCGGCGCTTGGGCGCGGCGTCATCAACTCGATGATTGCCATCGGCATCGTCGGCATCCCGTACTTTGCGCGGCTGGCGCGCGCGTCCACGCTATCAGCGCGTGAGCTTGACTACGTGCTGGCGGCGCGGACGCTGGGGTCGAGCACGCTGCGGATCCTCGTCAGCCACATCCTGCCGAACATCGCCGCGCCGTTGATCGTGCAGGCGAGTCTCGGCCTGGGTACGGCGATCATCACCGAGGCGTCGCTGTCGTTCCTGGGCGTCGGCGTCCAGGCTCCGACGCCGTCGTGGGGGCTGGAACTGCGGACGGGGTACCAGTACATGGAGCTAAACCCGGCGGTGGCGATCTTCCCCGGCCTCGCCATCTTCCTGACGGTGCTGGCATTCAACTTCCTGGGCGATGCGCTGCGCTCGGCCCTCGACCCACGTCTTGCCCGGCGCGGCGGCGACTGACGCGCTCCCTCACGCCTGGGGATGACCTGGCGAGGAATCGTGTTGGCGCGGCGCGGCCACATGCACGGCCAATACCGTCGAAATGATGAGGCGCGAGGGCCGTATGCTCGCCGATGGCTGACGCGGCTGCCCAACGGGTCAGGCCTGGCGGCTGCGCCCTCGGCCTGCCTTGGCTACGATGACGGCTCTGCACGATGCCCTGCTCGCTGTCCGCCGCTATCCCGCATTTGCGTTATTGTGGTCGTCGCGGCTGCTCTCCGTGGTCGCGTTCAACATTCTGGTGGTCGCGGTCGGCTGGCAACTGTACGACCTGACGAACGATCCGCTCGATCTGGGACTTGTCGGGCTGTTCCAGTTCTTGCCGATCATTACTCTGACACTGCTGGTCGGGCAGGTGGCCGACCGCAGCGATCGCCGGCTGGTCGTGACCAGTTGTCGGGTGGTACAGGCGCTCGCTGTCGTGCCATTGCTGCTGGGGACGGCCGGCGGCTGGCTGACTGCCCCGGTCATCTTCGCTATCGTGGCAGTGATCGGCGCGGCACGGGCGTTCGAAGACCCGACCATGACCGCCCTGATGCCCGGGCTGGTGCCGCGCGCTGAGTTTGCCCGTGCGACCGTCTGGTACGCCACGGCCAGCCAGGTCGCACGCAGCTGCGGGCCGGCGGCGGGCGGGTTGCTCTATCTGCTGGGGCCGTCCGTGGCCTACGCAACGGGTGGCGTCATGTTCGTGCTGGCGGCGCTCTGTACGTTGCTGATCCGCGCCGCGCCGATACGTGGCGGCAAGTCTCCCGTGACCGTGGCGTCGGTCTTCGCCGGCGTGACGTTCGCGTGGCGCACGCCGGCCATCCTCGGCTCGATCTCGCTCGACCTGTTCGTCGTGCTGCTCGGCGGTGCGACGGCGCTGCTGCCGATCTACGCCCGCGACATCCTCCAGACTGGCCCAGAAGGTCTGGGGCTGCTTCGGTCGGCCCCGGCGGTGGGTGCGCTGTTGATGTCGCTGGTGTTGACCCAGTTCCCGATCAAGGAGCGCGTCGGCCCGACGCTGTTCGGCACAGTGATCGTCTTCGGGCTGGCGACCATTGTCTTCGGCCTGTCCACTGATCTGCTTCTGTCGCTCGTGGCCCTGCTGGTGCTCGGCGCGGCCAACGTCATCAGCGTGGTGATCCGCTTCGCCGTGGTCCAACTCCGCACGCCCGACGAGATGCGCGGCCGGGTGAGCGCCGTGAACTCGCTGTTCACCGGAACCTCGAATCAGCTTGGCGACTTCGAGTCTGGCCTGACGGCGGCGCTATTCGGCGTGGTGCCGGCCGTGCTGATCGGCGGCATCGGAACGGTGGCCGTCGCGCTGCTCTGGATGGCGCTGTTCCCACAGTTGCGCCGGATGCACACGCTCGAAGCCTGAGACGAGACGCGAGACGCGAGACGCGAGACGCGAGACGTGAGAGACGAGAGACGAGAGACGAGCAACCCGCGTCGAGATCGCTACGTCGTTCGATCCGAAACCGTGCCACTTCCTATGTCATCCTGAGCGCAGCGAAGGATCTCACCCACGCCACCGGCAGTGTCTGTGAGATCCTTCGCGACGCTCGCAAGCTCGCTGCTCAGGATGACATGGTTGCTTGCGGCCCATTGCGGCCCATTGCGGCCCATTGCGGCCCATTCGCGATACTCGCGGCCTACACGGACCGCCGTTCCGTGAGCGGTGAGGCGGAAGCGTCAGCTTGTGAAGACTGCCAGCGTCTTCGCCAGCGAGGCCGGGTCTTCGACGTTCAGTACCTTGACCTTCACGTCCAAGCCGCGCGTGCAGCGCTGCACCAGCCCTGACAGCACTTTTCCTGGGCCGGCCTCAATGAACGTGTCCACGCCAGAAGCGACCATCGTCTCGATGATTTCGCGCCAGCGCACACGGCCGGTGATCTGCCGGCGCAGCGCCGCCCGCACCTCCTCGGCGGCCTGCGCCGGCATCGCCGTGTAGTTCGAGACGACCGGAATACGACCGTCGCGGAACGGCGCGGCGTCCAGTTCGGGCAGGAACGCCGCTTCGCCGTCAGCCATCAGCGGCGAGTGGAACGCGCCGCCGACCGGCAGGTCCATGACGCGCGCGCCAATCGCCTTGAAGTCGGCGGTGGCGGCCCGCAGCGTCTCGATATCGCCGGAGATGACCACCTGGCCGGGGGCATTGTCGTTGGCGTTGGCGATGATGCCCCGCTGTTGCCAGGCGTCAATGGTCGCGTCAACGTCGGCCGGATTAGCGCCGATGATCGCCAGCATCGTGCCGGGCCGGGCCGATGTAGACTGCTCCATGAGCGCGCCGCGCCGTAGGACCAGCGGCAACCCGCTCTCGAAGTCCAGGACACCGGCGGCCACCAGCGCCGCATATTCGCCCAGGCTGTGCCCGGCCACGATGTCCGGCTGGACGCCCCGCTCCACGAGCGCCGCGTGGCAGGCGCAGTCCACCGCGAAGATGGCCGGTTGGGCGTTGGAGGTGCGAATCAACTGGTCGCGTGGCCCTGCCTGTGCAAGCGTCCGCACGGCCGGTGCCAGCGCCCCGAGCTGATCGAGGACCGCTTGTGCGGCCGGCGATTCGGCGGCCAGCGCCTCGCCCATGCCGATGGTGGCCGAACCCTGGCCCGGAAAGAGGAACGCGATCTTGCCCACAGCGCCCACGAGCAGTCTCCCGCCGCCAGACGCGGCCCCGCTCAGTGTACACAGTGCTCGCCGCGCGCCGTGTATCCGCTCGGACACCGCGCCGTCCGTCAGGTGCCGGAGCCATCTCTGCCCGTTTCCCCGCCGACGTGAGCAAGTCGGCAGCCTGCGACATGCTACGCTCGGGGTTGCTGCCGCGACCCCCTGGCTCCCGAACGGCCCGGCCCGGCACAGTCTAACTTGGAGCGACTCGTGCTGAAGCCCTTGCGGTGGCTCGTCCTGACCGTGGTGTTGATCGCCGGCTGCGGCACCATGCCAACCACCTCGCCGCCTACACAGGCTGCGAACCCAACGGCTGGCAGCGCCGCCGCCAACCCGACCGCGAACACCCCGGCGTCGCCGTCCGCGCTGCCGCCATCCCCATCCCCATTGCCGTCACCCTCACCCTCTCCCTCACCGTCACCGGTGCCCCGTACCACGGTCCGGATCGGCATGTCGGCCTCGCTGGGCGGCTGGATCATCGACGTGGCCGAGAAGCAGGGCATGATGTCGGCGCAGAACATCGTCCTGGACCGCAAAGAGGTTGACCCCGGCTCCACGGCCGCCGCCGAGGCGGTCGAGAGCCGCGAGCGGGATATCGGCGTCGTCACGACGGACCGGCTGGTGCAGGTGGGCCGCAACGGGCAGGGCCTCGTGATGGTGGCGGGCCTCGTGAACAAGGGTACCCATACGCTGATCGCCGCGCGTGATGTGGACGGCTTCGCCGGCCTGAAGGGCAAGCCGGTCGGGCACCTCGACGCCAAGAGCGCATCCGCCGCGATCATCAAGCGCATCCTGAAGGCGCGGAACATTTCCGAGAACGACTCGCCGCTCCTCACGTTTGCCGACCCAGGCGTCGTCGGGGCCGCCGTGGCGAACGGCTCGGTAGGGGCGTCATTGGTGGACCCGGTGCGGGCTGGCCGGCTGCGGAACAGCGGCTTCAAGGTGCTGGCCGAGGCCAACGACGTGGCGAAGGACTTCCAGGCCGAGGGGCTGGCGGTGCGGCCCGAGTGGGCGCGCCAGAACGAAGACGCCCTGGTGCGCCTGCTCCGCGCGACGGTCATGGCCGAGCGCTGGATCATGACGCCGACCAACAAGCCGGCTGCCGTCGAGCAGTTAGCCCGCTCCCTGGGTATCGAGCCGCCGGAGGCTGCCATCGTCTACGAGCAGTACGTCGAGAAGTTGGGGGCCATTCCGCGCGAGGGCGACATCGACCAGGCTGGCGTGCGCGGCGTTGTAGAGTTGCTCACCGAGATCAACGCTGCCGGCAGCCCGACGCCGGACCCTACGCGCCTGACCGACACGACCTATCTGCAACGGGCGAAGGCGACGCTTCCGCGTTAATGTCCAGCTATTGTTCATGGTTCGCGCATCCCGTGGTACACTGTGTCTTGCGCCGCTCGTGTACGCTGTACTTGAGCTGGTCGCGTCAGCGCAGCACCGCCTGTGGATGTGCCGATGTCCGTGTCCGACGAGCCCGTCAGCGTCATCAGTCAGGTGTCGGCTCGCAAGGCCGAGCATCTCTCGGTCATCGCGTCGCAAGACGTCACCAGTCGCACCCGTCCGGGCTGGGACGACATTCAGTTGCTACACGCCGCTCTGCCAGAGGTTGACCTGTCTGCGGTGGATACCGCAGTTGACCTCTTCGGCCACCGACTGCGATATCCGCTGGTGATCGCGTCGATGACCGGCGGGCACCCGACCGCCCTGGCCGTGAACCGCGTGCTGGCGCAGGCGGCAGCCGCTTACGGGCTGGCGATGGGCGTTGGGAGCCAGCGTGCGGCCTTGCGGGACCGCCAACTGCGCGAGACGTACGCCGTGGTGCGCCAGGAGGCGCCCGGTGCCTGCATCATCGGGAACATCGGCGCGCCGCAACTGGTGGAGCAGGATGGCACGCCGCCACTCTCCCACGCCGACGTGGCCGAGATCATCGACATGGTGCGCGCCGACGCCCTGGCTGTGCATCTGAACTTCCTTGAGGAAGCCGTCATGACCGAGGGCGACCGCAACGCCCGTGGGTGCCGGGCGGCTATCGCGCGGCTGGCGCGGTTGCTGGACGTGCCGATCATCGGCAAGGAGACGGGCGCGGGCCTGTCCGCCGAGTCCGCCATGCAGCTACGTGACGCTGGCGTCCAGGCGCTCGACGTGGGCGGGCTTGGCGGCACCAGTTTCTCGGCGGTCGAGGGGGCACGGGCCAGCTTGGCGGGCGACCGTCGCGGCACGCGGCTGGGCGAGGTCTTCCGCGAGTGGGGCATTCCGACGGCCGTCTCGGTGGTGCAGGCCCGCCGCGCCGGGCTGCCGATCATCGCGACCGGCGGCGTGCGGACGGGGCTGGATGCTGCGCGTGCGTTGGCGCTGGGCGCGACGGCCGTCGGGGTGGCCCGGCCGCTGCTGCTGGCCGCGCTTGACGGCTACGACGCCGTGGCGGCCTGGATCGAGCAGTTCGTATCGGAGCTTCAGACGGCCATGTTCCTGACGGGAGCGGCCACCCCCGCTGATCTCCAGCGCCGGCCGCCGATCATCCTCGGGCAGACGGCCGACTGGCTGCGCCAGCTAGAGGGCAACGCCTGACCCCGCCCGAGGTGCGGGGCGGCTCGCTCAGATCGGGTGGAGCGTCACGGTGTACGCAGCGCCGTTGCTCCCGCTGATCTTGTGCCGTATGCCTGGAACGTCCGATGAGAAGATCACGCTTCCATTGGCGTCTCGCACCTGGCAACTCGTCGATGCTTCGGCCTCGACGATGAGCGTCAGCGGTGCGGTGTGCGAATCTGCGGTTGCCTCGGCACCTCCTTCGACGCGGTAGCCCACCGTCAGGCGCGCCCCACGATACGGCAGGCCCGCCAGCAGATACACGCTGCCGGTCGTCAGAAGATGGTCCGGCAGCGCCGGCCGCAACGCAAAGACCAGCATGTTTGCGCGCCATACTGGCGCGCTCCTCCGGGACGCGTCTTGTGACACCCCCTCTCCCGCTTGCGGGAGAGGGGGCCAGGGGGTGAGGGCAGTCGTCAAGTACGGCCCCTCGATGAACCCGACGATCTGCCGCACCAGCAGCGACGCCGTATTCGCGCCCCAGCCGTACCCTTCGCAGGAGGCCCAGGTAGCAAGGTCGAGCGGCCAGAACTCGCGGGCCACGCCGGGCGTCGGGTGGGCCGGGCTGGCGATGGTTCGGGCATCAAGCTCCGCGTAGACGCGGCCCACGATCTCGTCGGCCACGCGGCCCGCAAAGGCGCGGTCGCCCAGGAGCGCCGCCGCTTCCAGCACCACGTAGCTCCACGAGGGCCAGAGCGTCCACGGTGGGCCGGCGTACTCCAGAAGTTCGCGGCGAAGCCCCGGCAGATGCGACTCGTCAGTGAGGCCAGCCAGCACCGGCGTGAACGCCAGTGCCGAATAGCGGCAAACGTCGATGCCCCAGTAGTTCGAGATGCCGGCCGGATCCTGAAAGCGGCCTGTGCGGGCGTCCCAGTCGCGGTAGCGGCCGGCGTCGGCGTCCCAGAGCGCCGCCGTGCGTTCCCGGTAGTCGGCCTCCACAGAACGCCAACGGGCGGCATCGGCCGGCTGGCCCAGCACGTCAGCAAACCGCGCCAGCACGCCCGCCGACAGTGCCATGGTGGCCTGCAACTCGACGGGTCGCACGAACGCCGACACCACGTTGTCGCCGCGCTGCTCAGGGTCCAGGCGCGGCGTGTCGTCCTCGCCGGCCTCCCAGGTGCACTTGTAGACGGCCCAGCCGGCTGCGTCGGTCCGCTCGGCCAGCCACCACTCGACGTAACCGGCGAGATACGGATAGATGGCTGTCAGCCAGCCGTGATCAAAGGTCTGCGCGAACAGCCGCTCCAGGTTGAAAAACGGCACGCACCACGCCGGCGACGTGCCGCAGACGCTTCCGTCGTTCGCCACCATGTTCGGCTCGCCGTGCCGGAACACACACGGGACGTTCGGAGCCTCAGCGTCGCGGAACAGTGACAAGAGTGCCCGCTGTGCAAGGTCCGGGCTGGCGTAGCCGAAGCGGGCCATGTCCAGGGTGCCCTCGGCGACCACGGCGCGCGGCCACTGGATCATCCAGGCCGGCCAGACATCGGTGAAGATGCCGCCAGCAGGGTAGACGCACATCCTCGTCGTCTCGGTGTCGTAGATCCAGCCGCGCCGCCAGGCGTCCGGCCAGTCGCCCGAGAGTCGCGTTGCGCCGGCCCAGAAGGCGGCATCGTCGGCGCGGGCCGAAGCCAGGGCCATCCGCACCTCCTGTCCGACCGAATGCCCCAATGCGTGCGGTGCGTTCTGCCCCTCGGTCGCGGTCCGGCGCGCGATCACTGACAGATTGCCCGTTTCTCCCGTCACCATCAGCGAGCATCCGACCAGTGCCGCGCCGGCCCCCACGTTGACCGGTGTGGTAGGCGCCTGCTGACCGGACGGATCAGCTTTCAGCGTGCAGCGGCCGTACGGTGCCCCAAGATCGACGCTCGCGCCCTGAACGGTCACGCGACCGCCATTCCGCCAGCCGACCAGCGCGACGGTGATGCTGGCCTCGGGCAGGGCCGACGGTGCGCTACTGGTCGGCGGCGCCGGTGCCCAGGTCAGTTCAAGCCCCAGCGTGTCCTGCTCCACCAGCGTGTACGCGGCCATCCAGACTCGCCCGAGCGCCTGCCACTGGTAGGTGAACACGCGTGCTGAGTGCTCGGTGGTGATGAGGCCGGCGTCGGCGAAGTCGCTACGCTGCTTATACCGCCGACCGCCGCCTTCAAGCTGCACTGTCAAGTCCAGGCTGGCTTCGGCACGCAAGGCCCACGGCAGTTGCCAACCGAATCCGACGGCGTTGCGGCTAGAGCGCAGGCAGCCGCCCGTGCCCTCGGACCAACTCCTCGCTACGGCGTACGGGTTGGCGAGGTAGCCGTGGGGGGTGTACGCGTCGGGCGGGCATCCCGGCCTGCTCTCGGTACCGCTCATGGTCATGAACATCAGTGTAGCGGGGCGGGTCCGTCGCGGCTCGCCCGTCGCAGCGCGAATTCCAGGCTCACGGGCATGGCGTTGCGCTGCGACACACGCCCGGCATGCCCATGTCGCCCCGCAGGTTTCTGGATCGCACCGCCGTGGATGCACCAGGCGGCTTGCTCAACGTCGCAGAAATGTACCGCTGCGCCCGCACTGGCGTTACAATCGTCGCATCTTCTGGTGAGTGTGTACTCCGTCCGTGACCGCCATCGAGCGCGCTGTCGTCGCCTGCTTCCTCCGGCATGGCGGCAAAATCTGTTTGCTGAAGCGCAGCCTGGCGGTTGGGTCGTCGCCGGGGCAGTGGCACTGTGTCACGGGCTTCCTGGAGCCGGGCGTGCCGCCGCTGGAGCAGGCCATCACGGAGATCATTGAGGAGACCGGGCTGACGGTTGAGGCCGTGCGGCTGGCAGGCGCCCCGGAACCGCTGCGGATGGAGCGCCCAAGTCAGGGGTGGGTCTGGGTCGTTTACCCGTTCCTCTTTGACGCGGCGACATCAAGCCTGCGCCTCGATTGGGAACACGACGAATACCGCTGGATCGACCCGGCGGAACTGGCGTCCAGCGACTGCGTGCCCTGGATTCGCGATGTCTGGAGCGCACTGGGTCAGGAGCAGCAGGCGGGCTGACACGCGCCGCACCCGCCTGCCGCTCCAGCCGGGAAGACGCTACGGTCGCGCTGCCCGTGCGGCCTCGATGGCCGCCAGCAGTGCCCGCGTGGCAGCCGCTGGATCCGGCGCGCTGAAGACCGCACTGACGACCGCCACGGCATCCGCGCCCGCCGCGAACGCCGCCCCCAGGTTGCCCGCCGTCACCCCGCCGATGCCGACAATCGGGAAGGTCACGCGCTGCCGTGCCTGCGCCAGCATCTCCGGGCCGGCCGGCTCGGCGTCGGACTTGGTGGGCGAGCCGTAGAGCGCCCCAAACCCGATGTGGTCAAGGGCAGGATCAGCCAAGGCGGCGTCAAGCTCGTGCAGGTGCGAGATCGACAGGCCGATGATGCGATTCGGTCCGACGATGGCTCGGACGTCGGTCGGAGTGGCGTCATCCTGGCCGACGTGGATGCCGTCTGCGTCCAGGTCAACGGCCAGTTGCGCGTGGTCGTTCATGATGAACAGCGCGCCGGCCTCGCGGCAGCGGGCCGCCACGCGCCGGCCGACCTCGGCCACGGCAGCCAGGTCGGCGCGCTTGTCGCGGAACTGCACGACATCTGCGCCGGCGTCCAGTGCCGCCCCGAGCCGGTCGAGGAGCGTATCGGTGTCCAGGCGGTCGTCGGTGACGAGATACAGGCCGGTGTGGGTCAATCGCTTGAGGAGCGCCGCGCGGTGGGCTGCTCCCTGGTCAGTGCTGGTAGACATGGTCAACTCCCTCTGCTCCCTCAGGCAATTCTGCGCGAACGGATGGCACGGCATCGACCATGCAGGCTAACTTGCTGGCAGAAAGCGGTGTGCACACGGCACAATGATGCAAAGTCGCGGCATGGTGTCGCTGTGACAGAAGAATCCTTGTCCATCGCTGGCGGACCTCGGTAGAATCGCCCGGGGTGGTCCGTTGACCGTTTCGGTCCACGCCGCCGGCCGCAGAGGGGTACCCGCTATGCTGACCAAAGACCCCTGGGTTCGTGCATTGGTGATCGTGCTGGTCGCCATCTCCGGCCTGTACCTCGCCGGCCTGCTCTGGCAGCTTGCGGCTCAGTTCTCCGACATCATCCTGCTGTTCTTCCTGGCCTGGGTCGTCGCCTTCATTCTTGAACCGATTGTCGAGGTGTTGGCGCGGCGGGCGCTGTTATCGCGGCAAGCGGCGGTCTCGGTGGCCTACTTCGGCATGCTGGTCATTGGGGCGACCGGCGTCGTCTGGGTCGTGCCGGCACTCTCGCGGCAGGCCGTCCAACTGGCGTCAGAGCTGCCGGCCTACGTCGCCTTCCTGAACGATCACTTTCTCGAATGGCAGGGCGTCATGGAGGAGCGCGGCGTCACGGTGAATCTGGCGACGCTCTTGCAGGTCGAAGAACTGGTGCGCCGCGTTGAGGCGCTCGGGCCGGTGGTGCTGGCGAACGCGGTGACGCTCGCCACGCAGATTGCCTCGTTCGTGGTGCAATTGGTCCTGGTGCTGATGCTGTCGTTCTACATCATGCTTGACGGGCTACGGATCAAGCGCGGGTTCCTGCTGGTGATGCCGCTGACGATCCGCGAAGACCTGGAGTTCTTCGTCGCCAGCGTCAATCGGGCGTTCGCGGGGTTCCTGCGCGGCCAGTTGATCCAGGCGCTGCTCTACTCGCTGGTGACGGCGTTCATCATGTGGATGGCCGGACTTGACCTGATCCTGCTCACAGCCGTCGTGAACACCGGCCTGATGATGATTCCGTTTGTTGGGCCGCCGCTGGCGCTGGTGCTGCCGATCTCCATCGTCGTCTTCGAGTCGCCATCGTCGGCGCTGGTGGTGGCGGTGCTGGTGACGACGTTGCAGGTGGTCATCGTCAACGTGGTGAATCCGCGCGTGATGAGCAGCGCGGTCGGCGTCCATCCTCTGCTGGTGTTCGTCGGGATCCTCGCTGGTGCGAAGTTGGCGGGCGTGTGGGGCGCCGTGTTCGGGGTGCCGGCCGTGGCCGTCATCGCGGCGATGGCGACGTTCTACCACGCGATGATTGAGGAACGGCGCACGCGCGGGAGCAGCAGTCTGTCGCCAGCAGACAGCGCCGAGGCATCAGCGCCGCCGCCGCCCGTCCGCACACCAGACGCGCCCGTCCGCGCGAACGACCCGCTGGCCCCCGTCCCGATCATGACGCCGACCGGCAGCGTGCCTGCGTCGGTGCCGGTCCGGGCGACGCCGCGCGCACGCACCGGCTCGTAGGCTGCCGCCCGCTCGTCCCCAGTTCGCTCGCGGCTGTCGCCCAAACGCACGCTCGCGAATGGTCCGTCAACAACCCCGGTCATCCCGAACCTGCGAGGGATCTCACGTGTGCAATCACGTCAGCGTGAGATCCCCCCTGCGTCGGGATGACCATCTGGATTTGGGGGTAGCGTCCCGGCGGCGGGAATCCATCGCGTCGCGGCTCGAAGGCTACAGCGCTGGGTCATCCGGGGCCGTCCGGCCTACAGTGCCGGCAACTCTTCGCCGTCCGGCGCGCTCAGCGTCGAATCGTCGCCCAGGTTGGCCGACAGCGGCGTACCCTGGAGTGCGACGCGCCGCCCGAGCAACGTCCGCTCCAGAATCTGGTGCTTGACGGACACGCCTTCGTCCAGGATCGTATCGGCCAGCACTGACCGCTCAACGCGGCAACCCGACTCGATGGTCACGTACGGCCCGACGACCGACGCGCTGACCTCGGCGTCGTCCGCGATGAAGACCGGCGGGATGATGGTCACGCCGTCGCGGGGCTGCGCGTGCCCGCCTGACCGGTCCAGGACGAAGCGGTGGGCATGCAGCGTGTACTCGGGCGTGCCGGTGTCTTCCCAGGCTGTTGCGATGTACGGGCGCAGCAGCTTGCCGTCCTCGATCATGAGCTTGATCGCGTCGGCAAGGAAGTATTCCCCCTGGAGCCGGGGCGGCGCGGCCAGCACCCGGTCGATGGCTGAGAACAGGCCCGCGTGATCCTTGAAGTAGTACATGCCGATGGTCGCCAGGTTGCTAACCGGCACGGCCGGCTTCTCGATCATGTCAGTGATGCGGTCGTTCTCGACTACGATGATGCCCATGCGCGACGGGTCGGGAATCTCTTTTACGTAAATCAGGCCGTCGCCGTCAACGTTCGCAAGGTGATCGAACGTCACGTCAGCCAGCGTGTCCGAGAACACGATCAGCAGCGGCTCATCGACGAACGGCGCGACACGCGCGATAGCATCAGCCTGGCCGCGCGGTTCGTCCTGCACCACGACACGCACCGGGCGCGTGGTCGCCGTGCGCGCGTACGCCTCAACGTCGGTCTGATGCGGGCTGACAATCAGGATCACCTCATCCACCCGGTCGTCAACGACCCAGTCGAGGAGGTGCCCCAGGATCGGCCGCCCGGCGAGACGCACCATCGGCTTTGCCTTTGAGTGCGTGTGTGGGCGCATGCGCTTGCCTAGCCCGGCCAGCGGAATGACGACCTTCATCTCGTCTCTTACCTACATGCGGATTGACCCGGCCTGCGGGGGATGACTGCGGAGCCAGCGCGGCGTGCGGTGAAGGGCAGCGGAACCTAGACAACGACCCCGGTGGCCGACGGTCGAATGCCATAGTACCGGTCGTGCTGCACCAGGCGCTCAAGCTGCTCAACCGGCAGCAGCAACCACTGGCAGCCGCCGCCGGGGCACCACTCTGCCAGTTGCTCGCGGACCTGTCCCAGCGTCAGCGACTGATTGCCGTTGGCGAGGAAGACCCGGAACACGGCTTCCAGGGTCGGCATGTCTGGCGTGATGTAGTGGCGCTTCTTGGAGCAGCAGTCACGGATGATCTGGACCGGGTCGGAGCCATACTTGGCCCGCCGAATCTCGAAGCTGGCCCGTCCAGTCTTCTTGTCAAGCACGGTGAAGCGCTCTTCGACTTCCTCGTCTAGCCGCCCCTGGCACGACTCGCACATGCGCGACTGCACGACGTCGATGAAGGCGAAGTCGTTCTCTTCAAACCAGGACGTGTCAACGAGATACTCAACGCTGATGTCGATCTGCGTCGTCTCTTCCATCACCATGCTGTGTGCTCCACCGTGCTCCAGGTTCTGCCGCGCAAAAAGATGCCGAGGTGCCGCGCCGGGCGCGGTGTGGTGCTGGGGACTGCTGCGACCGAGCGGGAGACTCAAGCGGCCGACTGCGCTCCCGGTGCGACTGATGCTGCCCCGTGACGCACCAGCCCGCCGCACTGCCCCGACCTCGGCCGGGGCGTTTCACATTACACGAACTGCTTGAGCGCTTCCTCTGACAGTTCGAGGTTCGAGTAGACCCGCTGCACGTCGTCTAGCTCTTCGAGGCGCTCCATCATCCGGAGCACCGTCACCGTGTCCTTCGGGTCCAGTTCCAGGGTCGTCTTTGGGATCATCGCCGTCTCGGCGTTGCTGACCGGCACGCGCTCCTGCTCCAGTGCCGCGCGGACCGTCTCGATCTGGGTCGGGTCGGTGTAGATTTCGATGCCATCGTCGTCAACGCGGAAATCGTCAGCACCGGCATCAATCGCCGTCAACGCGACCTCGTCCGGGTCCACGCCGCCGCCACCAACGCTGATGATGCCCCGGCTGTCGAAGAGGTAGGCCACGCAGCCCGCCTCACCCAGCCGGCCGCCGCTGTTCTTGAAGACGTTGCGGATCTCGGCTACGGTCCGATTACGGTTGTCCGTCATCGCCTCGATCATGATGGCCGCGCCGTTCGGGCCGTACCCTTCGTACAGGATCTCTTCGAGCGCCGCCGAGTCTGTCCCGCTGCTGCGCTTGATGGCCCGCTCGATGGTGTCCATCGGCATGTTCGCCTCGCGCGCACGCTGGACAGCGAGACGGAGGCGGGCATTCGCCTCTGGATCAGGGCCGCCACCCTCGCGCGTCGCAACCGAGATCTCACGCCCGAGCTTGGTGAAGAGCTGACCCCGCTTAACGTCAGTCACACCCTTAGCGCGCTTGATCTGAGACCACTTGGAATGGCCGGACACGGCTGCTTTCCTCCCCGGGAACTTGCGCGGCTGAAACGGCCTGCACGACCGTGCTTTGCAAGTCTTTGGTAAGCGGAAATTGTAGCAGGCCGGGCCTTACGATAGCCGCAGCGAGCGATAGCGCGATAGCCCCGACCAATGGTGGAAGTTCACGACGCCGCTGCATTCGTGTGGGGGTGCGAACCGGCAATGAGGCTGTCGGTGATCACCGCGAGTTGCGACGGTTGGGAGCCGTCGCAACTCGCTATAGTCACTTGCGCACGTAAGCCGATCACAG
>JBBQBU010000011.1:0-26602 GCA_038318015.1 Chloroflexota bacterium
CATCGAGCCGAACGGCTTGGTGAGGTAGTCGTCTGCGCCGGCATCAAGGCCGGACACCTTGTCCTCTTCCGCTTCGCGCGCCGTCAACATGATGATCGGCACGGTCGAGAACTCGCGCACCCGCCGGCAGACATCGCGGCCGTCCATGCCCGGCATCATGATGTCCAACAGCAGCAGATCAAGCTCCTCTGCCTCCGCCATCTTAAGCGCATTTGTGCCGTCCATCGCGGTCAGCACCCGGTAGCCATTGAGCCCCAGGTTGCGCTGGACGAGCTTGAGCAGCCGCGGGTCGTCGTCCGCGACCAGCACCGACGTCTTCTTGCTCGCGTTCATCGTGCCTCCATCCTGACCAGAGGAACCGTAAAGTAGAACGTGCTTCCCTTCCCGAGCCGGCTCTCCACCCAGATCTTGCCGCCGTGCGCTTCAACCAGACGTTGGCAGATCGCCAACCCCAGGCCCGTACCGCCCACTCGCTTCGAGATCTCGCCTTCGACGCGGTGAAACCGGTCGAAGACGCGGTGAAGATCGCGCTGAGGAATGCCGACCCCCTGGTCGGCAACACTGACCTGGAGCATCGCTCCCTGCGGCTGGGCCGACGTCAGGATCTCGCCGCCATCCGGCGAGTATTTGACGGCGTTCTCCAACAAGTTTGTGATGACCTGTGACACGCGGCTCGGGTCCACATCGACCAGTTGGTCCGTGTCCCAGTCCAGCAAAAGCTGATGCCGTTCCGTGTGCCGCTGCACCCGCCGCATGCAGCCTCGTGCCACCTCGGACAGGTCCGTCGGCTCTCGGTCGATGCGGAGCACCCCCGCTTCCAGCCGTGACATGTCCAGCAGATTGCGGATCAGTTCGTCCAGACGGTCGCTTTCGCTATCGATGATCTCCAGAAACTCGCGCGACTCCTCCCGACTGAGGATATCGCCGTGCTCCAGCAGCGTCGTCGCGTACCCCTTGATCGAACTGAGCGGCGTCCGTAGTTCGTGGGACACCGTCGAGAGAAGCTCGGTCTTGAGACGATCAATCTTCTTGAGGGCGGCCACCTCACGGGCATTCTCGGCAAGCTGCAGATTTTTGATCGCCAGCGCCACATGGTTGCCCAGTGCCGACGCCACGCGCTCCTCGCTCTCCAGGAACGACTTTTCAGCGCGCGCCAACTCAATGACCCCGACGCTGCCCTCTTTGAGCATCATCGGGACCGCCATCATCGCCATTGGCTGTTCCTCGGTCGGCTCGCTGGTGATGGGCTTGCCGCTGCGCGACGCCTGGCTTGCCAGCATCGACGGCAGCAGGTTGCCGATAGCCGGGCCGCTGTGTACGCCGTTCGCCCGTGCGCCAGCCCCGACCGCCGTCCTGTCGTCCACGATCACCGGCCGCATAATCGGCGACCGCTCCTCGGAGAGCAGCACCGTCGCCCGGTCATAACCGACATGCTCGCGCAGAATCTCCACCATCGCCCCGGCCAGATCCTCGGCCGTCAGCGCGTCGCGCGCTGCGTTCGCAATCTCGTAGAGCGCCGTCGTCTCTTCAAGCTGGCCCCGCTGCTCGCCGTACAGACGGGCGTTCTCCATGGCCACCATCGCCTGCGCCGCCAAGAGCTCTGCCCGTGAGATGTCGCGCTCCTGGAACGCCTCCGGCAGCCGGGTGCTCCCGAACACGATCACCCCGATGGTCTCGCGGTGGCGCAGCAGCGGGACTGCCAGCAGGCATTGCTGACGCAACAGCACCGTCAGCAGCGGATGACTGCGCCGGGCCGACGCCGCGTGCTGCACGATCTCTGGGGCGCGCGTCCGCACCACCCGCGCCTCAAGCGACGTGCGGTCGCGCACCGACAGCCGCCGGTCGCGCAGGATGTCGCGGCGCACGCCAGCCGACTCGGCCACCCGAACCTCGCCAGCATCCGCATCCACCATCCACATCACCACGTTGTCAGAGCGCAACGCCGCACGCCCCTGCCGGCAGACCAGTTCAAGCACCCGCTCCATGTCCAGGCTCGCCTGGAGGTTCAGCGCCAGCCCCAGGTCGCGCAGCCGCTCCTCCGCGTGGCCAGACGTTTCCAGGCGACGCAGCAGCCAGCCGTTCTCGCCGAACGTGAGCATCAGCCTCACCACCAGCATCACCGACAGCCCGAGCGTCCCGATGAACAACTCGGCCACCGGTGGCCGGTCGGTAAACAGTTGGCCAGCGAGCGCAAACACGACCAGAATCCCGGCCACGGTCGCCGGGATCATCCGCAGTCGGCTGTCGTCGCGTGCGTCGCCCTCTGGCGGGCTGTGGGCGACCTCCGCGTCCGGCACCCGCGCCACCGTCAGCGCCCCGAGCGCGATGCCCGCCAGCCCGACGATCCAGAACGGCTGACCCAGGCCAAGTTCCCAGAGGGGGAGCCGCAGCAACTGGCCCGCGTGGAGCGATGCGCCGATTGATACCCCGAGGGTGCCCCAAGCCAGCAACCCCTGGGGGGACGACGGCCGTGCGAACGCCGTGCGCCGCGTGACCCAGAACATCGCATAGGCTGTCGCCACGTAAGCCGAGAGGTAGAGCAACCCGCCGGGCGCCAGCAGCACCTCGCGCGGGCCGAGAATGTCCGTGTAACTCGTGACGATCAGCCCGAACACGACCGGCGAAAGGCTGAGGATCAGCACATCCAGCAGCAGGCGCGACCGCCGCAAGCCGTTGCGCTCGCCGTCCAGGCGGATGATCGCTGCCAGGATGAAGAACACGACAGCCGCCACGAAGCCGGCGTCGTCGCGGCCGAAGGTGGGTTCGACCGGCCGATCAAGCACCGGCAGGCCACGCGCCAGCATCCCCAGCATAATCAAGCCGGACGCCGCGCCCGTCAGCAGCCAGACCGACCGCGAGCGGCCCCGCGCCCCGTGCGCCGCCGCGACGCCCGCCCCGGCCGCGCCAAGCGCCGTCAGCAGCCCGATGCCCCAGGCGGCCACCCGCAGGACCGGGATGATCGCCAGGATCAACTCGGCCACCAGCAACAGGCCCAGCGTCGTGAGGAGAAAGAAGCCAGTCCGTGGGCCGTTCGTCGCGCGCCCTATCAATGGACGCTCAGACGCCACGGCCTGGCTCACCCTGGCAGAAGCGGCAGCAGCAGCCGACGGGGGCATCGCACGGGCAGCGTCGCCGCCCGCCGGCACCAGGGCCGGCCGTGGGCGTAGCACACCGTTCTGACGCAGGCGGCGCGGCTGTGCTGGAGCAACCGTCATGCGCCCGTCCCCTCAACATACGTGCCACCGGGCCACTTCCAGGGCACGCAAACGACTAAGCCGCACGACGTACAGGAGCGTCGGTGGCAGGTCGGCAGCGCGGCGAGGTCGCGGATTCTGTGCAGCACAGCAGTCGCCACTGTACGGCTGTGATGCCGGGTGTCACAAGACGTAAGTCGGCCGTTTCGGGCATTCTTCTGTCGCGCAGGGCGCAGTCGGCCCATTCATGGCATCTCGGGCACACCGCGCCGGGCATGGCCCGGCAGCGGCTCTCTCCTGGTCAGCAGCCCGCTGGCGGTATCCCGACTGCGCCGGCTTACAGGTGCGTCACGATTGGCTGGCCTGGCTACCGACGATGGGTTGAAAAACAACGTCAAGTTGCGCCCGGATCTGGAGTTGGCGCACACTGCACACCCCAGAATAAGGCTGGCACAATTCTTGCAAAGGACTCCGGAGAGGTAGGAGGGAGCAGTTGTGACCCCGTCTCTGGACAGTGGACGCACCGACATTCCCGTCGCGCCCGTCTCTGATGAAGCATGGGAAAGCGTGCGGAGCATCTTGGAGGAGCACGATCCGCCGCGTCGGCTGGGTCGGAAGCGCATCAATCAGCGCCGGGCGCTGGACGCGATCGTGTATCGCATCCGAAGCGGCTGCCGCTGGAACCATCTGCCCAAGGAGTTCCCAGACGATAGCTCAGTCCACCGCACCTACCAACGCTGGGAGCGGCTAGGCGTGCTCCAGCGCGTGCTGGATGCCCTGGGCGTCGAGCATCGGAACGGCGCGGCCTCATCCGCGAGTTGATGCCCGCCAGAGAGTGAAGGCCCGAACCGGCCGCTGCCGGAAACGGTTTGGCGGCGCAGTCATCGCTGGCCCAGGGCGAGGCGCGCGCAGGACAGGACGCAAACTATCGGCGCTCGTGACGCCGTGCGCTCGGTTGCGCCGGCGTCCTGGCAAAGCACCGAGCGCGCCGGCATCCCGGTGAAGCGCTCTGCGCGCGCCACTGCCATGCTTGTAAAGCGTACTGGGCGGCGTGGTGCTGGCGTTCGGCGCTTCCTTCGGCGCTTCCATTGTGCGCCGGGATTTGCCACACTCTCGGCGTGGTCCGCCTCATCACCGCCATCCTGACCGTCCTCGGGACGCTGCTCGGCTTCGTAGCTGCGCCGGCTGTTGCCCACGCGCACGCCGACCTGCAGCAAACCGAGCCGGCCGCCGGCTCAGCCGTCACGGCCCCGCCGACCGCGCTGCGCTTGCGGTTCACCGAGCCGCTCGACCAGTCGGCCACGCGCGTCGAGATCGTCGATGAGCGCGGCACCCGCGTCGAGCCGACGACGGTTAGCGTCGGGCCGCCCAGCGACCGGGTGCTGACCGTCGAGGTAAACGACCTGGCGGAAGGGGTCTACACCGTCCGCTGGTGGAGCCTGTCCCAGGTAGACGGCCACCGCTGGCAAGGCACCTACCGCTTCGGCGTCGGGCGCACGCCACCGCCACCTGACGACGCGCAGGCTCCCGTGCCCACGGCCGCCGAGGTGGCGCTGCAATGGCTGGCGCTCGCCACGACCTCGCTGGTGCTGGGCGGGCTAGCCTTCCGCGTCTGGGCCATCGAGCCGGTCCTTGCGCGCCTCGGCGACGCGCCGCGCACACGGCAGAGGCTGGATCGGCTGCTGCTGGTGTCGCTCGTGCTGCTGGGCATCGTGAGCGTCGCGGAGGCGGCCGGCAGCTACGGCATCTTCTCAGGCGTCCAGCCTCCGGGGGGCTACAACCTGTCGGTCCTCGGGAAGACGGGCGCGCTGGCGCTGCTGCGGCTGTTCCTGGTCCCGATGATCGGCTACCTGGCGGCCCCTAGCGGCTCGATGGTGATGTCGCTGGCGTTCGCGGCGCTGCTTGTGCTGACGCGGTCGCAGGCCGGGCACGCGGCAGCCGGCGGTCTTGGCCCGGTGCTGGTCGATGCGACGCATCAGTTGGCGGGCTGCGCGTGGCTCGGCGGGGCCGCGACGTTCGCGCTGGTCCTGCCGAGCCTGCTCCGCGAGCGGACGGGATTGGCCGGGCCGGTCGGCGTGCGGTTCGGCCAGTTAGCCCTCGCCGCCGCCGGCGTGGCAGTCATCAGCGGCGTCGTCAGTAGCTGGTCGCTGGGCCTCGACCCGACCCGCCTGACTGACAGCCGCTACGGCCAGTCGTTGCTGGTGAAACTCGGGCTGGTGCTGCTGCTGTTCGGCGCGGCGTTCGTCGTCTGGCGGCGGCGCACAGTCCGGCCGCAGCAGGTCCACCGCTGGCCGCTCGGGGCGGAACTGGTGTTTGGAGCGGGCGTGCTGCTAACGGCGGGGGCGCTGGCGCTGCTGCCGCCGCCGGGCGAGTCGAGCGTGCTGCCGCTGGATATGGCGCAGCCAGCGGGCCGCGACGGTGCCTTGCGCCTGCACCTGATCCTGGATCGGGTGCGCGTCGGGCAAGTTCGGGCCGAAGTACGTGTGGTGGACGCCACCGGGCGGGCGCTCGGGCAAACGGCCGTGAGCGTGACGGCGACCGAGCTTGCCCCGTTTGACGGCGAGGCTGGGCCGGCCGGCTCGGCCGCCCCGCCGTTCGATGCCTTCGCAGAAGAGGGGCCAGCGGGCCAGCAACTGGTCACGTTCGCACCATTCAGCCGGCCCGGCTGGTGGCGGCTGGCCGTCAGCACCACGGTTCACCTGCAAGGGCGCGTTGATCTGCCGTTCGACCTGTTGGTGCCGGACCCGAATCGGACCGGCCTGGACCCGCCGGCGGCCGACCCGGGTGCAGCCAGCCTGTTCGCGGCGACGGTCGCCCGAATGGAGCAGCTACAGTCGGTGCGCCAGCGCGACGCCCTTGCGGACGGACTCGGCGGCGTGGTGCTCTCAACGGCACACTTCGCGGCGCCGGACCGGTACGAGTTTCTGACGGCCGAGGGCGACGCGTCGGTGGCGGTCGGCCAGACCCAGGCGTTCCGCCACCTTGACGAACCGTGGCGGGTCGTCCGGCGCACGTCGCCGTTCCGCTACCCAGGCTACCGCGACACCTACGATGGTGCGTCTGCCCAGCGCCTCGGCCATGACACATTGCTAGACGGCGTGCCCGTACGCGTCCTGACGTTTTATGTGCTGCGCGACCGCGCCTGGTACTGCTGGTGGGTGGACGCCGACACTGGCCTGTTGCGGCGCGAGGCGATGGTGGCGTCGTCCCACTACCGCAGCATCAGCTACGACGAGTTCGACGCGCCGGTCACCATCGCGCTGCCGTGACGCGCAGCGCGGCCCTCACCCCCCGGCCCCCTCTCCCGCGTGCGGGAGAGGGGGAGCAGTCCGGCGTATTCATTGACCGTAGTGCCCCAACCAGGCATGCGCATCTCGAGGTGATAACGGTGGGCAGGATTCAGGCTGCACTGTCCCGACGGTCCTCAAGCAGATGCGCGGCACCCTGGCTACCGGTTCTTATCGTCTAGCAGGCGCGCCACCGGCTCCAGGTCGATCTGCGCTGCAAGGTCGTCCAGGGCCGCCCAGTCCACCGCGATGCTGTACCGATACTGCTCGTCGCCCAGGTCGTCGGTGCGGACGGTGGCGTAGTCGCTGGCGACCAAGATCGAGATGAGCACGCCAGCGATGCGGTCGGCGGCCGGGTCGCGCGAGTCAAGCGCCAGTGTAACCGGGGCAACGGAGCGTGCCAGCCGCAGCCCATTCTCAAAGTCCAGGGCTGCGGCGCGCGCCTTCTCTAACGCGTGGGCGCGCAGATCCGCCGTATCCTCCATCACGTCGGCCATCGGGCGGCGCGCCTTCGCGGCAGACTCTAACTCCACTGTCTCGGCGGGCAGCTTCGCGCACCAGATGATGGCCTCCGCCAGTGCCGCGAACGCATCGTCACGGGCAGGAAAGCCTCGGCGGTACTCGCGCAGGGCCGCGAGGCGGGTGTCGCGCTGAGCTACCTCATCACCATGCACCATCGTTCCTCCACGCTGACCCCGCGCATCCGGCTGGGCCAGACCTTGCCGCTGTGTGATGCAAAGTGCGTACCGCGCCCAATCAAGCCCGTCCGACGTGAACGGAGCAGGGCACCAAGAGACACTAACTTATCATCAGCCCCGATAGGAACTGAAATACCCGTGCCGAGCGCTGCCTCATCACCGGTGGCCGCGCCGGCGCGTGCATGACTGCTTTGCAAGGAAGGCAGCCCTTTGACATTCCCGTACTCTGGCACTCTCTCCCATTCCGGTCACCGACCGGCCCCAGGAACAGCACACATCGGTGGCTGAATCCCCGATGCGCGTCGTGATCGTCGATGACGACCACGCACTGCGGTACAACCTTCGCCTTGCGCTTGAACCGGCTCATGACTGCGTTGAAGCCGCCGACGGGGTAGACGGCATCCGCGCATTCCACCGCTACCGGCCTGATCTGGTGATTGCCGACGTGGTGATGCCGCGCCTTGATGGCTTTGAGTTGCTCCGGCGCATCCGTGAGCTAGGCGACACGCCCGTCATCCTTCTGGCCGACGACCCCAGCCCCGGCGAGATCGTGCGGGGGCTACGCACCGGGGCCGACGATTATGTCGTGAAGCCGATTGAGGCACAGGTCATCGCGGCACGGGTTGAGGCCGTCCTGCGCCGCGCAGCCAGCGGGCCGGCCCGCGCACCGGCCCGCATCGAGTTGGACCGTGGCCGTCTGGTCGTGGACACTGGCCGCGCCGAGGTCTGGCTGCGCGGCGAACGCGTCGAGTTGTCAGCCACCGAATACCGGCTGCTATCGCTCCTGGTGCGCCACGCCGACCAAGTCGTCTCCCCCATCGACATTTTGACGCACATCTGGGGCGCGGAGTACGCCAACGAACTCGGGTACGTGAAGAGCTACGTGCGGCTCGTACGGCGCAAGATCGAGCAGAACCCACGCGCGCCGCGCTACCTCGTGTCGCGGCGCGGCCTGGGCTACACGCTCGTCAGCGAGCCGCCCGAGGCGTGAATAGGCCGGCGTGCTGCCTCGGCCCACGTGCGCCTGGGGCAGGACGCGGCGCACGTGCCGGTCAGCCGGTCAGCAGCACCATGTTGCCGGCCAGCGCGCCGGCCAGCACCATCGCTGCCGTGATGTAGAGTAGTCCGGTCGCCGCCTGAATCGCCCGGCCGCGCGGCCACTCCTGGCAGCAGATCCGCGCTGCGATGGTGATGCCGATGGGCACCACCGTCACCGCCACGAACCCCGACCAGCGAAACACGGCGTTGTCCAGCCCAAAGTTCGTGGCCGCCGGCCGCTCCAGCACGTACCAGAGCGCAAACCCGGCCAGGGTGACAAGCGACACGACCACCAGATCACAGAGGATGCGGAGGGGCGTCGCGGAGAGGCGCGGCGTGACCAGATACCAGTGTCCCAGGATCATCGCCATCATCGACGTGCCCAGCGCCATCGCTGACGCCGCCGACGCCAGCATCGTCCAGAGCGGGCCGAGCGACGGGCTGGGGCGCGCGCCGGCGGCCAGCACAATCGCGACGCCGCCCACCAGCAACCCAAGCCAGCCCAGCGCGAGGCGAACCGTCCGCCGGCCGGTGAACTGGAACACGGTGTAGGCCGCCGTCAACAGCACCAGGGCCAGCGCGGCCGTAGCCTCGCCGGGACCGCCGTTGCCGACTAGCAGCCACGCCAGCAGCGCGCCCGACAGGGCCGTCACCCCCGCCAGACGCAAGAACCCGGGCGTGACCTTTCCGCCCGCGTCGCTCACCACAGTCGCCAGCAGCGACCCGACGGCAAATTGCAGCGTCGCGGCGAACAGCGACGAGATCAGTGGGTGCATGACCATCTCATTCTCGGCGCACCACGCGCCCGCTCAGTCAGCCTTACGGCAGCAGCCCGCCCGAATCGAGCGCCACAACTTGACCGGTGATGGCCTCATTGGTCAACAACTCAAACATGGTGGAGGCGACCTGTTCCGGCGTCACCGAATGCTGCAACGGGAGCGCCTCGGACATCTGCTTCAGCCGCTCCTCGCCCGCGTGCGCCCACCAGCGCGTCACGACCAGGCCCGGGGCCACCGCGTTGACGCGGATCTCCGGCGACAACGCCAGCGCCAGGCACTTTGTCAGGTGGATGGCGGCCGCCTTCGATACCGCGTAGGCCATGCTGCTGCCCGCCACCTTAAGGCCGGCGACGGACGCCACGTTCACCACCGCGCCACCGCCCGCCCGCTTCATGGCCGCCGCCGCCGCCTTCGTGCAGAGCCAGATGCCCTTCACGTTAATGTCCATGATCTTGTCCCATTCGTCCTCAAGCATGCCGTCGAGGTCTTTCATTGGGACAAACGCAGTGTAGCCGGCGTTGTTGACCAGCAGATCAATCCGGCCGAACTGCTTCTCCGTCTGCTCGACCATCCGCGCAACATCGGCGGCGACCGACACGTCGGCCTGAATCGGCATCGCCTCAACGCCGGCAGCGGTCAACTCTTCGGCGGTCTGCACCGCGTCCGCCTCGGAGCGTGAGTAGTTCACGGCGACGTTGACGCCGTGTGCGCCAAGCAGCGTTGATATGGCCTTGCCCATGCCGGTTCCGCCGCCAGTGACGATCGCAACCTTGCCCTTCAAATCCATGACACACTCCGTTCCAGCATCAATCCCTGGCGCGTCCACCGAGTTCGCGCCGTGGCCCCGCGATTTGACCAAGAGAAGGGTAGTCCTGGCCGGAGCCGGCTGACCACTTTCGGACATTCGCGCGTCTTGGACATCAGTCTGCAGCCCATTGTGCCGGCCTTGCACAATTGTGAACCACCGTTCGGCACGCGCATGAGCCTCGCCAGCGGCCGGGGCGCTGCCGCAATCTCTCAACAACACCCGTCGTTCTGTCGATAATTTGACCGTGATGATGCACGATGCTCGGATAGCCAGGGTCGCCGCGTTGTACCGTACAGGCTCCAGCACGGAGGGGCCGCCGCGCCCGCCCACGACCCCGCAGCCCCCAGACCTCCAGCGTGCACGGCAGTGGCGAACGGCGCTGCTGAGGTCCATCGCGGAGCTTGAGCGCAAGATTCGGTAGCCTCTCTCCGCTCGCTCGCCGCCCTCTCCACACCCTCGCCCCGCACGTCCGCCGGAGGCTCGCCTCTGTCAACCTGAACTGTCTGATCTGAAACATATGTCGCGACATCAGCAACGGTGGCTCGTTCCTTGATAGGTCAATCTGTGTTCTGCTCATGCCCACGTAACCGCAGAGCACCGATGGCCTGGGGTTCGTAGGAAGCCAGAATGGTTTCCGCCGGCCCCATCGGCACCAGTCCTGACCAGGAAAGGGAACGACCTTGCATCTACGATTTCTCGCCGTGGCGCTCGTCGCGCTGATCTTCGGCTTGGCCCAGACGCTTGGCTTCAGTGGCGTGTTTGGCCCGCGCGACGGTGACGCAAACGCCTACGCGGCGGCCCTCGACCCGCAGCGGCCCGCGTCCGCCGTCATGCAAGACGAAGAAGATGGCGACGATGACGACGCTGACAACGAGGATGAGGACGCGGACGCGGACAACGAAGAGTCCGACGAAGACGCGGACAATGAGGATGGCGACGCGGACGCCGATAACTCAGAGTCCGACAAAGACGCGGACAATGAGGATGCGGAAGTTGACGGCGACAACACTGACGACGAGGGCGACAACGGCGACGGCTCGACCGGCGCGCTGCCCATCGAGGACGCGGCCCTCAAGCAGCCGCTGACCCAGGTGACCGGCACCAGCACCGGCGGCGACGTGCTCGTTGCTACCCCGGGCGAGCGCGTAGCTCTCCGAATGTTCTCGTGGATGCCGTCTGGCATTCAGGTCACGATTCGCCCGGTTGACGCGACCACGCTAGTGGGTGCGCCGACCGGCCGCGTCAGCGACCTGGCCTTCATCATTGAGGCGAAAGACGCGATGGGCGTGCCGCTCACCTCACTGCCGGCCGAGGTGAACCTCGCGATTCGCTACGCCGACTCGGCCGTCTCGAACCTTAACGAGGACAACCTGACGATCGCCCGGCTGAACACGACGACGAATCAGTGGGTCGCCGCGCCAAAGCTGGTCAAGGATGCCGCCAGCAACTACGTGGCGTCGTCCACGTCGGAGCTGGGCACCTACGTGGTGTACGCCCAGTAACCAGACGCCCCAGCGTACGCTGTACGCAGTGCACGTCCACCTGACGCCGAGGTCCGAACGTTCGGACCTCGGCGTTTGTGCGTGTGGCCCTAGGCGGGCGCGCTCGCCTTTGCCCTGGAGCGTGATATCTGCCCACTTCGTCGCATCTGCGACACGCTGCTGGCACGATCCGTGCGGTATCTCTCGCTGAAGACTCTCGCACTCCCCGCGCAGGACGAGCGGTAGTCAGGCCACCTGCGCTGGTGGTCAGGAATCATCGTGGTGCGTTGGCCCGGCCTGGGCGGGCCAGTGCACCGAAGCTCTGGGAAGGTACCCGCACCGGCCGTGTGGCTCGCCTTCCGACGCACGTGGCACACGCCCGCCATGGAGGC
Organism: Chloroflexota bacterium; assembly: GCA_038318015.1. Lineage (GTDB taxonomy): Bacteria > Chloroflexota > UBA6077 > UBA6077 > JACCZL01 > JADZEM01. The sequence goes on from JBBQBU010000011.1 coordinate 11,678, forward strand.
ACCCTCATGGACAATACTCTCGTCATCGTGCTTGCGGTTGCCCTGGTGGCCGCGCTCGGTGTCGCTGCCTGGCTCTACATGCAGCAGCAGCGCAGCAAGACTCTGCAGAACAGATTCGGACCGGAATACGACCGTGCACTTTCGACGCACAGCAATACGAGCGAAGCTGAGCGTGAGCTGAAGGATCGCACCGAGCGAGTCGAACAGCTCCACATCCGGGCGCTCGACAACGACGAGCGGGACCGCTACGCCGGGCGCTGGCAGTCCACGCAGGCACAGTTCGTGGACGACCCGACTGGTGCCACGCAAGACGCCGATGCCCTCGTTGGCGAGGTGATGGCCACACGCGGCTACCCGGTGGGTGACTTCGACCAGCGTGCAGCCGACGTGTCGGTGAACCACCCGCGCGTAGTCGAGCACTACCGCGCCGCCCACACTATCGCCCTCCGCAACGCTGGCGGCGATGCCGATACTGAAGAACTGCGGCAGGCGCTGGTGCATTACCGCGCCCTGTTCGAGGACTTGCTCGGGAACGCGGACCCGACCCCACAACGAGCACCTACCGAACGTACAGAACAGATGGAGGCACGACGATGAGTGAACTTTCAACGGCTGATCTGGCTGGCGGCACGACGCCGCGCACCCGAGCGATCGACCCGACGGTCCAAACGCACGACTCGATGTCGAACGCGCCGACCGCTGACCGGGATCTTGCCGCCAGCCCGACCGGCGTCAATCATGCAGACCTGGACGCCCGTGAGACGGATGCCCGCCCGATGCCGACGCCGCAAAGCAGCCCCTCGTCTCGGCTGGCCAACCCGGCCGCCAACGACGGCGCGGACCAGTCGACCGATGCCGCGCTGTTCCCCGCCGGCGAGGCCGAGGGCTTCCGCAGCCGCTGGACCGAGGTCCAGACCGGCTTCGTGGACGAGCCGCGCAGCGCCGTTGAGGGTGCAGACAGCCTCGTCGCGGAGATGATGCAGCGGCTGGCGAAGGTGTTCGCCGAGGAGCGCGCCCGGCTTGAAGAGCAGTGGAGCCGTGGCGACGATATCTCGACGGAGGACTTGCGGCAGGCGCTCCGGCGGTATCGCTCGTTCTTTGACCGGCTGCTGTCCGTCTAGCGGCCACTCGCGCCGGCGCAGACCGCGAGCGGCAGGCCCGCCCCATTCGGTTGGGGAATGGCCTGCCGCTTCTGCATGTCAGCGCCAGACACAAGCGGGCCGGCTGGGATATCGTGGCCGGTCGGACGGGTGGGGTATCGTCAGGCTGACGGGCGGGACTGCACCGAGACGTGCCCCCATGTCAAAGGAGGCGGACCGATGAAGGTCGGCATCTGGATTCCGAGCGTTCGGCGCATGGCGAGCCGCGAGACGATCCGCGCCAGCATCCTGCAAGCAGAGCGGCTGGAGTACGACTCCCTCTGGACCATCGACCACATCATTGCGCCGACCGCGAACGCCGAGCAGTTTGGCCTGCTCTACGACCCGCTGATCGTGATGGCGCTGGCAGCCGGCCTCACCGAGCGCATCCAGATTGGCGTCAGCGTGCTGGTGCTGCCGTACCGCCACGGCGTCCTGACGGCCAAGATGGTTGCGTCACTGGACGACCTGAGCGATGGGCGCATCATCCTGGGCGTTGGGGCCGGCTGGAACGCCGCCGAATCGGCCATCCTAAGGCTGCCCTTCGAGGAGCGCGGCCCGATGACCGATGAGTACATCCGCATCATGAAAGAGCTGTGGACGAACGACCACCCGACCTTCGACGGCCGCTACACCCAGTTCGATGACGTGGTCTTCCTGCCGCGTCCGGCCCAACCGGCCGGACCACCCATCTGGGTCGGCGGCAGCAGCCCGGCCGCCCTGCGCCGCACGGTGGAGCACGGCGACGCCTGGCACCCGATCAACCGCACGCCGGACCAACTGCGTGAGGGCAAGGCGGCCATCATGCGGCTGTGCGAGCGGTTCCAGCGCGCCGCGCCGCCCGCCCTGACGCTCCGCATCGACGTGCGCGTAGAGTTGGACGACCGCCCTTACCCGAAGCCCGCCCACGCCGGGCACATGCTCATCGGTAGCCCAGACGCGCTGGTGGAGCAGATCACGGAGCTACGTGAGATCGGCGTGGAACACCTGTCGCTGGAGTTCGTCGGCCGCGACTTCGAGGATTTCACGGCGCAGGTAGAGGCGTTCGCGACGCTAGTGCGGCCCCGGCTGCCCGCCTAACGGGCCGACGCTGGGCGGCTTTACCTGGCTCTCAAACGCACACGGCACACAACATTCAGGGACGCCTTTCGCGAATAGTGCTCCTGGCTCCTCGGGTCAGGGGATCACGTTCGGGCAGACCACGCCGTCGGCCTCGCCGCAGTTGAAGAACAGTTCGACGGAAACGCCGGTGCCGCCGCCGGCCAGCGGGTACGAGATCTGTCCAGGGCTGTTCTGGTACAGCCGGCCGCTGGAGATGAACACGCAACTCGTGGACAGGTCGCCGGCGGTTGGCGTGCATGAGAACGTCTCAAGGACGCTGGGCGAACCCGTCGTCACCTTCGTCCGGGTGCTGAAGGTGGGCGTGCCGCCGATCTGCGCGCCAATGAGGTCGAAGCCGACGATGGCGCAGTCCGACCCGCCGCTGACCTTGTTGTCACACGAACCCAGGAAGATCGGGATACCGGGCGGCGTCTGGCCACCGTAACCGGTATTGTCGTGGTCATCGTCGTGGCCGTCTTTCTCGCGCCTGGGCTGCTCTGACACCTTGCGGCCCGCCGTGGACAACCCCGGATTGATGGTGCCTTCGACGTTGTGAATCTCGGCGACGCTGAGGGCACGCAGGCCACCTCGGGGCATGTCTTCCACCAGCAGCATCACGTGATCGTCCTGTTCGAGCTTCGGCAAGCTCTTGCGGATCCATTTGACGTTGATTTCGATGCGCTCCAGGGTGCCCGAGACATCCTCGGTCCGCAAGACGAGTACGTCGTCAATGTCGCACCGCTGCCCACTCCTCAGGCCGCAGTCTACGATGCCATCAACCTCGTACTCTTTCGCATGCCCGAGTGCCGGATGCCCGACCGTCATACTCAGGGCCACGAGCAGGGCCAGTGTCGTGCGTCGCAGCGCCGTGCCAACCATTCGCGCCTCCCAGGGAGTTCCGTCCGTGGGGGCTGACGGTACGCGGTCGCCGGAGGGGCGTCAACGAGGTGCGCGTATCAATTGCGACAAGACGGCACCCTGTCGAGAAGAGACTGCCGTCTTTCGCAGGTTCGCGCGGCGGATCGTCGCAGACCGCCCGCGCTCAACTCGTTTGCATCCCTGCCCAGAACCTCGCGGCCCGTCCGCGCTCGGCCAACCTGCGAGTCGGCGCCGGACGAGTCGCGGCGTCGGCGGGCCGGCTGCGAACGCCCTGGCTCAGGTGCGGGCGTAGATGGCGCGCGTCATCATCAGCAGCGCCAGTCCACCGACGATCAGGAAGCCGTACCCCCGGCTTCGCCAGATCAACACCAGGCCGGCCACAATCGTCAGCGCGCCCGCTCCGCTGATCAGCCGGGCCGCCGCTTCCGCCAGTCCACGCAGCGGCGCATGGCGCTCACGGGCCAGGAACGGCACGATCACCAGCAGCATCATGGCGAAGCCGCCCAGCCAGATGGCTGCCCCGAACACATGGACGCTCCGCACGGCCCAGGTGAACACGGCGTCAACCATGCAACGCACCTCCTCCGAAAGGATACAGGTTCAGAAATCTGCCGCTCGCCATGCCTCGTTCAATATTCAAGGCCAAAGAGCCTCCCACGCATTTCTTCATCCTGAGCCTGCATGGCACCTGACGCCCTGCCACCTACCATGTCATCCTGAGCCTGCGAAGGATCTCACCCGTACCATCGGCGGTGTGGGTGAGATCCTTCGACTTCGCTCGCAAGCTCGCTCCGCTCAGGATGACATGAACTGGGGCTGGCGCTCAGGATGACCAGAACGATGGACGTACAGTCTGTGAAGAACTGGTGCCCGATCAACACCGTGAACGCGCCGCGCATCGGCGACCGTGGACGCGCCGCGCATCGGCGACTGGGGACGCGCCGCGCATCGGCAACTGTGGGCGTGCAGCCCGGCACGAACTGTAGGAGGCCGATGCCAACCTCTGGTAGCGGCCACGTCTGGTGCTGAGGTCGGTCGCCGCTCAGAAGTCGAGGATGCGCGCCTCGACATCGACGCTCAGTTCTTCCGTCGCCATGCCACGGAAGGTGCCACGCGTCGGCGGCACATCGTTGTAGTCGCGCCCGATGCCCATCTTCACATGATACGTGCTTGCCAGCAAGTTGTTCGTCGGGTCGAAGCCGCGCCAGCCGTGCGTCGGGGTGTACACCTCGACCCAGGCGTGCGACGCGCCGGCCCCCCGGCTCGGTCCCGGCGGCGTCCCGAACGACTGCGACTGGCTCATGGTGCCAAGCGTCTGCTGCTGGAGTCCCTCGGCCGGCCGGGGCACGATGTAGCCACTGACATAGCGGGCCGGGATCTCGATGGCTCGACACAATCCGATCAGCACGTGCGCGAAGTCCTGGCAGACGCCCGTTCGGCCCTTCAGCACCTCGGGCACCGTCGTCGCCACCGTCGTCACGTGCTGCTCGTACTGAAAGCCGTCGTAGACGAGCGCCATCAGCCCCTGCACCGATTCAAGGGTGTCGTTCGGATGCTTCGGGCGGAACGGCGTGGCCATCGCGTCAAGCGCCGGGTCGGCCGGCACGATCATTGATGGCGTCAGGTAGTCGGCCAGTTCCGAAGGGCGCAACGGCGTCGGCGGGACCGGCGGCATCCTGAACGGATCTTCCAGCAGCGTGTCGATCACCGATCGTGACACCAGTTCTACGGCGTCGTGCGGCCTGGCGATGGTTACAAGGTGCGCGGAATTGCCGAAGCCGTCGTAATACTGGCGGATGGCGGCGCTCGGCGTGGCGCGCAGGTTGAACTCCAGCCAGCGCTGGTCGGTGTCGGAGTACGGCCCGAGCCGCACGTCCATGACGCCCTCGACCACATGCGTGCCGTAGCTCAGGTGCGTCGCGTGCGTGATGCTCACCCGCACCAGACGGCTCCCACGCGGCGTTGGCAGCGGGCCACATCGCGGCACCCAGCCAACGCGCTCAGGCCCATCGACGCTGCTGTTGTTGCTGCGTCGCCATAATCATCGCGGCGCGCGCCACGGCCACCAGCCGGCCCGGCTGCGGCTCGTCCCGCAGGTAGCCCGCCGTCACATGCTCGGATACGACCTGGACGCGGTGCTGTACGTCCCCAAGGAACGACTCCAGCCCCTCTTCGAGCACCTCGTCGACGGCCGTGTGCCGCAACCGCGCCTCCAGCAATCCGAGCGCCCGCACCGCAAGGTCGCCCTTCCCCGAAGTCGGCCCGGCCAGCATCACCGGCCCGGCAATCGCCTCCAGGGCGTTCATCGCCGTCTCCAGGCAGAAGCGGATCGACTGCGGGAACAGCGGGTTCAGCAGGAGGAACTCGATGACGCGGGCCGGCTCGATCAGCAGCGAATAGTAGTGCGAGTACGCTTCGGCCGCGCCACACGAACGCAACACGGCCAGCCAGCGCACCACGTCGTCCTGCCCGGCCGAGCCGGCCGCCTGCAACAGCGGCGCCTGTAACGTCAAGATGCGCGAGAGCGTGTCGGCGCGCTCCAGCGAGCGGCCCAGGCAAAAGAACAGCCACGGCTCGTCGCGCAGCAGCGTGCTGTCGGCTAACCCCTGGACAAACTGCATGCCGTTGCGAATCGGCTGGTAGAACGCTTGCGGGTCATCCTCGGCCACCGGTGAGGGTGACGGGCCGGTCGTGGTAAGCCGCAAGTAGACCGTGTTCAGTTGCTCCCACATTTCCGACGAGATCGACTCGCGGACGCCCTGCGCGGCGGCCCGGGCCTTGCGGATGCAGTTCACCAGCGAACTCGGGTTCTGCTGGTCGAACGTCAGGAAGTGCCGGACCTGGCTCGCCGATGGCTGGCCGTGCGTCTCGGCCGCCAGCCGGCTGGTCCCGAGCAACGGTGCCCAGAAGTCCGACCCCGCTTCCTGGTCGCCAGCGTCAAGCTCGAAGTGCCAGACCACGTCGATCAGCCGACCGACCGCGATTCCGCGCTCGACGTAGCGGCTCATCCAGAAAATATCATCGGCAACGCGGCAGAGCATCAGGCATCGTCTCCCAGCGGGGCGGCATGGGCAGTATCGGACGCGGGCAGGGCTGGAGCAATAGCAGCAGGGTCGGGAGCGTCAGGCGTGGCTGGTTCGCCACGGGCGACCGGTAGGCTTCCGAGCACCCAGGTGTCCTTGCCGCCGCCGCCCTGCGACGAGTTGACGACCAGCGAGCCGCGCCGGAGCGCAACGCGCGTCAGGCCGCCTGGCGTCACCTTCACGTCGCGGCCGAACAGCACGAACGGGCGCAAATCCACGTGGCGGCCCTCAAAATGGTCATCGACCCAGCATGGGTGCCGGGACAGTGCCAGCGTCGGCTGGGCAATATAGGAGCGCGGGTCGTCCAGGATGCGCTGGCGGAACTCCTCCTGCTCGGCGGCCGTCGAGTGCGGGCCGATCAGCATACCGTAACCGCCGCTCTCGTTCACCGACTTGACGACCAGCTTGTCCAGGTTCTCGACAATATACTTGAGGTCGCTCGGCTCCGAGGCCAGGAACGTCTGGACGTTCGGAATGATCGGCTCTTCGTTCAAGTAATACGTGATGATGCGCGGCACATAGGCGTAAATCGCCTTGTCGTCGGCCACGCCGGTGCCGATGGCGTTCGCGAGGCTGACCCGCCCGAGCCGGTAGGTTGCGACGAGGCCAGCTACACCCAGCAGCGAATCCTGCCTAAAGGTGAGCGGGTCCAGGTAGTCGTCATCAACGCGCCGGTAGATGACATCGACCCGGCGGCGTCCGCGCGTGGTCCGCATGTAGACCGTCGCGTCGTCCACGAACAGGTCCGAGCCGCGCACCAGTTCCACGCCCATCGCCTTCGCCAGGAAGACGTGTTCGTAGTACGCCGAGTTGTAGACGCCAGGACTCAGCACCACCACGTTCGGCTCGTCGGCAATCGGCGGCGCGATAGCCAACAGCACTTCAAGGAGATCTTGCGGGTACTGCTCGACCGGCCGCACGTCGTAGGAGGCGAAGATTTGCGGCCAGGTGCGCTTCATGACGCGCCGGTTCTCGACGAGGTACGAGACGCCGGACGGCGTACGCAAGTTATCTTCGAGAACGTAGAACGCGCCGGTCGCGTCGCGCACGAGGTCGCTGCCAACGACGTGCGTGTACACCCCCAACGGCACATCAACGCCCCGGAATTCGCGGCGGTACCCCTTCGCCCCAAGCACGAGTTCGTGTGGCACCACGCCATCTTCGAGGATTTTCTGATCGTGGTATAGGTCGTGGAGAAACAGGTTGAGCGCCCGAACCCGCTGCTCAAGGCCGCGCTCGATCTGCTGCCACTCGGTCGGCGTAATCATGCGCGGCACGAGGTCGAACGGCATGATCTTCTCAATGCCTTCGACACCCTGGTTCACCGCGAACGTGATGCCGCGCGCCTGGAACGAATGGTCTGCCGCCAGTTGTCGGCGCGCCACGTCGGCCGGCCCGAGCGTCGCGAGCTCGCGGGCAAGCTCCGCGTAGTGCGGGCGCACCTCGCCCGGCCCGGCGAACATCTCGTCCCAGAAGCCGTCTGGATCGTACGCGGGCATCTCGTCCGAGGCCGTCGAGCGCCTGTCAGTGGGGACCGATGTCACGCAGCAGACTCCGCTTTACGGGCGGCAGCGGTCCCGCCAGCCCAGACGGTGCCATCGTCGTAGATGATTTCCACGATGTCGGCGGTCTTGCTGGCCGACAGCCGTCCCGTGGCCGGCCCCATGAACGTGCCCGAGGTCGGCGCAACGTCCGCGTAGTCCCGACCAACGGCGACGGTGATGTAGTTGAGGCCCGCCCGGCGGTGGTGCGTCGGGTCGTAGGCGATGACTTCGGTCTGCCCGTCCTCGCCGGCGTCGTCCACCAGCGCCTCAACCCAAGCGTGCGGCGCGCCCTCGCCCAGCAGGTGCCCAGAGACGTAGCGACCGGGGATGCCCACCAGCCGCAACACCGCCAGCATCATATGGGCGAAGTCCTGGCAGACGCCCCTGCCCAGGTGCAGCGCCATCGCGGCCGGCGTCTGCACGCCGGTCACGCCGATCTGATAGGTGATCGCGCTGGCGGCCCAGTCGTGGATGGCTTCAGCCAGCGCCACGTGGCTAGTCAGCCCGCGCGACACGCTGGTTGCCACCGACCGCAAGGCGGCGTTTGGCGCGGTGAGCGCGGTCGGGTCGCCGTACAAGCCATCGTCCCAGAGGCGCGCCAGGACCGCGCCGGCGTTGGTCACGCTGTCAGCCGCCCGCGCGATGCGGTAATTCGTCTCAATGGCCAGTTCCGATGCAACGTGCGGCGCACGCATCTTGCCGACGCGGTTGCCGAACACATCTTCTGACCAGCTCAGCACCGGCGACTCCGCGCCGGTAACAGTGAACCGATGCTCCACGAGACGCTGGTCGCCATGCGCCTCGCGGGGGACCATCATCAGCCGCTGGCGTATCGCGGACACGGGCGCACTGTAGCTATAGGCGTAACGCTGGCGAACCTCGTAGACAGCATGTCGCGCTCGCGGCCAATCCACTGATCGCCAGTCGAGATCCTGCCCACGCGGCACCCCTTCGCCATCAGATGTCCGCATCCTACGCCCCATCAACCCCGCGCCGTCGCTGCGAGCGCGCCAGCGTCGGGGTCGTCTCCATGATGATCGGCAGGCCCGTTCGTCGTCGCCACCCCGGCCGACACGAGGATTGTCGCCTGCGCGCTGTCCGCCGTCAGGGTGGACGGTGAACCCGCCGCGCCAGGGTAGTAAACGTCGACGGGGATTGCAAGAGGATGGCCGGTCGCCAACGCCGCATCAATGGCCTGATCATCCTCGGGAATCTCGTCCGACCAGACGACCATGTTCGCCAGCGCCGCGAAACCGTACGACGTGGACAGGGCCACGTCTACCGCGTCGCGCCCGTGTGCAATCTTGACCCGCCCGATGCGCGGGATGTTGTGACGCGCGTCGAAGGTGTGCCAGCGCCCGCCGACATACGCCTCGAACCAGGCGTGAAAGTCCATCGGGACATCCGGCGGCTCGACGGCAATGTCCGGCAGATAGCCGAACGTGTAGCGCGCCGGGATGTTCAGCGCACGGCAGAGCGCCACACTGAGTTGCGCGAAGTCGCGGCAGACGCCCTTGCGCTGCTGGTACACGTCGTAGGCCGTCGTCGTCGGGCCGCTGGAGCCCGTCTCGTAGGCGACGTTCTCAAAGACCCAGTCGCAGACGGCCTGGACGCGCGCCCAGGACGACGGCGTGTGCCCGAACAGGTTCCAGGCATCGGAGATCAACAGGTCAGACTCGATGTAGCGGCTCGGCAGCGTGAACATCAGCGTGTCGTCCGGCAGGTCTTCGACCGGCGACAATTGGGCGCCCGGCACCACCATGTCCGGCTCGCCGCTCACATCAACGATGGCGTCGTAGCGCACCAGCGACGAGCCTTGCGGCAGCACCAGCCGCCAGCACGGATTCTCGAAGCTGTCACGGTATTCGCGCAGGTCGATGTCCGGCTCGGTCCACTGGGACTCGTAGAGCGTTGTGTGCTCGGCATCGGGGCGCGCGCGCACGAGCATCACCATCGGCACGGGCCCCAGGGTGTCATATCGGAATTCGCAGCCAACTCGTATGCGCATCGTTCTCGCCCGTGCTCCGCAGCACATCAATATAACCAGGCAAAGCCGAGTGCGGCGATCCTGGCTACTAAGGTACTAAGCAACCTGCGTGCCCGCCAGGGACAGCGCGCACAAATCACGGCTGCGCTTTCTGGACGTTGTGTGCATCTCGATAGAGTATGCAGCAGAAAGCGGCCTGGCCCTCGCCACCGGCCTGGGGTGAGGGCTGACGACGCGGCGTGCGCCTCAGAGCGTCCGGCGCGGGTCCAGCGCGTCGCGCAGGCCGTCGCCCACGAAGTTGATCGACAAAACCGCCAGGAAGATCATCGTGCCAGGGATCAGCGCCGTGGCCGGGGCGATGGTCAGGAAGTTCTGCGCGTCAAAGAGCAGCCGGCCCCACGTCGGCACGTCCGGCGGGAACCCGAGGCCCAGGAATGAGAGGGTCGATTCAGCAATCATTGACGAGCCGACCGACAGCGTGCCTGCCACAATGATCGGGCTGAGGGTATTCGGCAGGATGTGCTTGATGATGCGGGCAGGGCCGGCACCCAAGCAGCGCGCAGCCTCCACATACTCGCGTTCGCGCTGGGTCACGAAACCCGCGCGCACGAGCCGTGCAGTCGGCATCCAGTTCAACCCGCCGATGACTGCCACGATCATGATGAAGACACCCATTTCAGGGCCGAACGCCGCGACCAGGGTGTTTCTATACAGATAGATCACCAGCAGTAACAGCGGCAACTGCGGCACTGACAGGAACACTTCGATGATGCGGCTCAGGGCGATATCGATCCAGCCGCCGAAGAAACCCGCCATCGCGCCGATGAACACGCCGATGGTGATGGCCACCAGCATGGCACACAGGCCCACCGCGATGGACACTCGGCCACCCCACAGCACGCGCGCCAGGGTGTCGCGGCCCAGATCGTCGGTGCCGAGCGGGTGCGCGGCGGAGAACTGATTCGACGCCGAGAAGTCGATGTCGTTGATCGGCGTCGTCCAGACGACCGGCCCAACAACGGTCAACACGGTCATCGTGATGTAGAGGAATGCGCCGATCACGGCGAGCTTGTGGCGGCGGAACCGGCCCCAGGTGTCGCCCAGCAGCGAGCGGTTGTAACGGGGCACGGCCGGCGCATCGGCGGTGGCGACGGCTGCGCCCTCAATGGCGGAGGCTGTCTCAGGGGTACTCATGATGCTGGCTGCCTCCGCTATCGGTATCGAACGCGCGGATCGAGGACGCCGTATAGCAAATCCGCGACCAACGTGAAGAAGACGACGAGCGCCGCAAACACCATGATGATCGCCATGATGACCGGCGTGTCATTGTTCTGGATTGACGAGATGAAGAGCGAGCCGATGCCCGGCACCCGGAAGATCTGTTCCGTCACCACGGCACCCGTGAACACGGTGGGCAACTGCAGCGCGATGAGCGTCACCACCGGCACGAGCGCATTACGGAGGACGTGCCGCGTCACCACGACCCGCTCGGCCAGCCCCTTTGCACGGGCCGTCCGGGCGTAGTCCTGGTTCAGGTTGTCCAACATCGAGGCCCGCACGTACCGGCTCAAGGTCGCGGCCTGAAGTAGCGCCAGCACCGTGATCGGCATGATGGCCTGCTTGATCCACTCGATAGGGTCGGTGACTTGCTGGTTGTAGACCATTGGGAGCCAGCGTAACTGCACGCTGAACACGATGATCAGGATGACGCCAGTAAAGAATGTCGGCAATGAAAACCCGACAAAGCTCAGAGCGGTAAAAATGTGGTCAAACTTGCTGTACTGGCGGGCGGCCGTCGCCACGCCCAGGGGAATCGCGATGGCAACTGCAATCAGGTACGAGATGCCGATGACCCAGAGCGTCGTCGGAATCCGCAGCGAGATCAACGTCTGCGCGGGAATCCGGCTACCGAACGAGTAGCCCCAATCACCCTGTACATAGGCCGCCAACCACTTGAAGTAACGGACGTAGATCGGCTGATCTAGCCCGAACTGAATCCGGATATTCTCACGGACCTCGAATGGGATGTCAGCGCTGCCGGCCAGAGCAGAAAGCGGATCACCCGGCGCGAGCGCCAACACGGAATACACAACGAGACTGATAACTAGAAGGGTGGGAATCGCGATCAGAACCCGCCGCAGGGCATAGGCTGTCACGACAGCACGACCTCCGAAGTACGGAGCGACGCCGCTCGGTGATGAGACCACGGCACAAGGAAGGGAGCGGCCGGGTGGTTCATACCGCCCGGCCGCTCAGTCGAAAGATCGAAACTACGCCTTCTTCCAGTCAGCGATGTTCCAGGTCTCATTGTCGAACGCGCGCGGCTCCGGCCCGGTCAGCCCCTTGGCACGGGCGCTCGTGAACTTGCGGTCCACCAACGGGATATCCGCGAAGTCCTTCACGATCAGGTCGTTGAGTTGCTGCCACATGGCCGTCGCCTTACCGGAGTCAAGCTCGACGAGCACCTGGTCGAACAGCTTGTCGTACTCGGCGTTCTGCCACTTCATGAAGTTACGGCCAGACCAGTTGTTCGACTTCTGGCCCCAGGCGCGGTCCGGATCCTTGCCCGTGTAGAACCGGTTCATGTAGCCGACCGGATACGGGGAGTCGAACGTCGAGGTGAACATCTGCACGTCGGTGGAGAACCGCGCGAAGATGTCCGGGTTGCCGGGGTCGCTGGAGAAGAACACGCCAGCATCGACGGACTTCAGTTCCGTCTCAATGCCGATCTTCTGCCAGCCATCCTTGACAATCGCCTGTTCCTTCTGGCGCAAGGAGTTGATGGAGGTCTGGAAGACGACCTTCATCCGCAAACCAGACGGCGTCATGCGGATGCCGTCCCCACCCTTCTTGTAGCCCGCATCGTCAAGAATCTTGTTCGCCTTCTCGATGCTGAACTCGTGAGTGGTGTTCTTGGAGGACAGATTGCTCGGGGTCGTTAGCACGTTGTTTGCCACGACACCGGTCGGGCCGTACAACTGCTTGACCATCGTTTCCTTGTCGATAGCCAGCGACATCGCCTCGCGGACTTTGATATCGCCCAGGAACGGGTGCTTTGTGCCAGCCTTGCCGCGCTCGCCGTCCGTTTCTTTCGTGTTGTCCATGAATGGGAAGTAGATCTGCTCGACGCCAGAGCCGGGGGCCGTGACCAACTCACCCTTGCCGCCGTTCATGATGTCGGCCAGCACCGGGGCTTCCACCTGGAGGTTCCAGGCGTAGTCGTACTCCGCCGTCTGAAACACCGACCGTGCAGCAGAGGTCGCGTCGCCGCCACCCTTCAACTCGATCCGCTCGAACCCGACCTTGCTGGCTTCGCGATAATTCGGGTTCGCCTTGTACACCACGAGGTCGCCCGGCTTGAACTCGTCCACCATGAACGGCCCGGTGCCGATCAGTTTGGTGTTCAGCGGTGCCTCGCGGGACTTCGCACCGACGAAGTCCTTCATGATGTGCTTCGGCAGAATCTGCCCGTTGCCACCGGCGAACGGGACGTACCAGCCGCCCGTCGGCTCCTTGAACGTGATCGTCACCGTGTTGGCGTCAACAGCCTTCACGTTGTCGATGTTCGAGTAGGTGCCAGCCGTCACCGCGGACGATTCCTTCGTGTTGATGAATTCAAAGGTGAAGGCCACATCCTCAGCCGAGAACGCCTGGCCGTCCGCCCACTTCACGCCCTGCTTCAGCTTGTACGTGACCGACTTGCCGTCAGCCGAGATGCCACCGTTGGAGGCGCTAGGAACCTCGGCGGCCAGGACCGTTGCAAATTTGCCGTCGCCGTCCACCGTGATGAGCGGCTCGGTGCAGCAGCGGGCCGCGATGTAGTCCTTGGTGCCCTGCGCCAGGTGAGCGTTTAGGATGGTGGGGGCCTGCCAGAGCAGCATCTTCAAGGTGCCACCGGGCTTGGCACCGGCGGCCGGTGCGGCCTGGGCTGGGGCCGCTGGCTTCGCGGCCTCGGCCGGCTTGGCAGCTTCGGCTGGTTTGGCAGGAGCCGCACCAGCGGGCGCGGTCGTTGCAGCAGGCGCGGCAGGCTTGGCCGGGGCCGCTGTTGGGGCCGGCGCTGCGGCCTGGCCGCAGGCCGCAGCCAGTGGCAACGCGGCTAGGGCAAGCCCGACGCGCAGCATCTGACGGCGGGACACATGGCGATGGCGTACGATAGTTTCAGTCTCGGTTGCGGAGCGGTCCATAAGCACCGGTCCCTCCCATTCGGGAATGAGTGACGCAAGCCTATCACCAGTCTTGCCCGTACGCAAGCGTTCCGACTCGATTCGGTATGCCCGCACGTGATGAACCATCGTTCACGACGATGCGACCAGCCAGGCATAACGGCGCAGAAAGGCACCAGGCCGAGCGATCGCGCGCCTATGGACTCGACAGCGATGCCCCTATGATGCCCCGGCCGTTGGCCGCCGCATGGCTGACGGACGCTGGCTTTTGGCGTAGGCGCGCCGAGCCACACGGGCTGTTTCGTCCGTGCGAGACTGCCGAATCGCTACCGCTTCGTCAAGGATGCGGTCGGCCACGTCGCGCTTCGGCAGCAACGGCAACTCGCGCGGCGGGCCCGCCCGATCCAGCAGCACCACCGCGTTGTCGTCGGTGCCGAAGCCGCTATCCGTGCGGCTGATGTCGTTCGCGACAATCAAGTCGAGCCGCTTGCGCTCCAACTTGTCGGCGGCGTGCTTCACCAGATGCTGGCTCTCGGCGGCGAACCCGATCCGCACCAGCTGGTCGTTCGCCAGCGACGCCGTTGCCGCCAGGATGTCGATCGTCTTCGAAAGATGCAGCGTCAGGTCGTCGTCATGCTTCTTGATCTTCTGCTCGGCGACGGTGGAAGGCCGGTAGTCGGCCACGGCGGCGGCCATCACGAGCAGGTTGGCATCGGGCAAGGCGGCCATCACGGCGTCGTACAGGTTTGCCGCGCTGACGACGTGCTGTACCTCCACCCCGAACGGCGGCGTCAGGGCCGTTGGCATCGTGAGCAGCAGCACCGACGCGCCACGGTCGCGGGCGGCCTCGGCCACAGCGTACCCCATCTTCCCAGACGACCGGTTGGAAATGTAGCGCACCGGGTCGATGGCCTCCTGGGTGCCGCCCGCCGTGACCACGATGCGCCAGCCGGCAAGGTCACCTCCGCGCGCCAGCACCAGCCGCAGGGTGTCCACGATCACCGGCGGCTCGGCCAGCCGCCCCTGCCC
>JBBQBU010000012.1:0-26133 GCA_038318015.1 Chloroflexota bacterium
CGCAGCACGCCCACCCGACGCCAGGATCGGCCGACCGTACACGCGCAGGACGGCCAGGGAATGACACGCGGCCCGGGCGGCTTGTACGCTGTACCGGGCAGCCGCGTGAGCTGGCCCGCCCAGGAGGAACTGTCGATGCAACTCGGAGCCGTATTGCCACAGGGCGATATTGGGACGGATTTCGCCAGCATCCGTGATTACGTTCAGGCCATGCAGGATCTCGGGTACAAGCACGTCGTCACGTCAGACCACGTGCTCGGTGCGGACCCGGCCGGCCATCCTGGCTGGTCCCGGCCGCAGATTCACACCAGCGTCGTGCATGAGCCGTTCGTGCTGTTCGGGTACATCGCCGGGGTCGCCCCGAAGCTGGGGCTACTCACGAACGTCGTCATCATGCCGCAACGGCAGACGGCCCTCGTTGCCAAGCAGGCGGCCGAGGTCGATATCGTGTCGGACGGGCGCTTTCGGCTGGGGCTGGGCATTGGCTGGAACAAGGTCGAGTTTGAAGGGCTGAACGAATCGTTCACGAACCGTGGCCGCCGCTTCGAGGAGCAGGTTGACCTGTTGCGGAAGCTCTGGACCGAAGAGTCTTTGACATTCGCGGGCCAGTATCACACCGTCACGGCGGCCGGCATCAGCCCGCAGCCGGTGCAACGACCCATTCCCATCTGGGTTGGAGCGACGGCCGAGGCCGCCGTCAAGCGGGCCACCCGGATCGCAGACGGCTACCTGCCCCTGTCCCCGATTGACGGCAAGGGCACCTACGCCGAGACGATGGAGCGCGTCCACGGCTGGCTGCGCGAGGCCGGCCGCGACCCGTCCACGTTCGGCGTGGAGCCGCGCGTCAACGCCAGCACCGGCACCCCGGACGACTGGCGCAAGGTGGTCGAGGAGTGGCGGGCGCTCGGAGCAAGCCATATCCACGTCGCCACCAGCGGAGGCGGCCTGGTCGGTGCCGACGCCCACATCCAGCGGCTGCGCGAGGCCCGCGAGGTGCTGGCCCCCTGACGGCCCGGTTCGCGGGCCCCCAAGCGTGACCGATGTCGGCGGCCGGGCCATGCGTCCGCCGCGGGCCCACGCCCGGCCGCTAGGCCACGCCGACCGCCACGCGACGCTCGGGGCTGGCGGCTGGGACCGCCGGCACGGCCCCGGGGACGAACAGCGGCCGGAACGCTTTGAGGACGGCCCGCCGATCGTCCACCGCCTCGTCGGGGGCTACCGGCAGCAGGCGACGACGCCGGAATACCGGTTGCACGCGGTACCGGCGCTCGGCAACGCTCCCTTCTGCGGTTTCGCCCAGCACGTACAGGGTGTCGCTCGACTCGTCGGGCTGCGATGCCTTCACGGTGACGATCAGCGCAACCGATGTGACATGGTGCCGCGTCACCATGTCGCGCGCCGTCGCGGCGAGTTCTCGGTGCGTGCCGTCGAACACGACGGTATGCAGTTGGCCGTCGCGCTCCAGCAACAGCACCCCCGGCGGCAGGTCTTTCTCCCGGTCGCCGCTCAAGTGCCGGGCGAACCGGTCTGCAATCTCCATGAGCTGTTCAAATCTGGATTGGCACGCAGACTGTGTCATCCACCCGCCTCCATTCTGACGCTACATCAGCACGCACCGCACGGTTCAGTAAGGTCAACCGGGGGCAGCGCGTGACCGTCGGCACGGAACGGGGAGGCGGCCAGGGCAGCAACCCTGGCCCTACCTTCACGAGACACCGCGCGCACAGGAAACACCGCCACTGGTTAGCCCGACGCGTTCGCCGAGCAGCAGCACACGAGTAAACGACAGCAACCATGCGGCCCCCTCAACGACACTGAAGGGCATCCTTCAGATGCTGCGGTGTCTCGGCATGAGACGGGAAGGGGCAGGCGTTGCTGCGCCGGATGTCGGTGTCCCATGACGGAAAACGCACATCCACTCGGCACCATAAGCATAGAGCGTGCGGCGGCCCCCGCCAAGAACCACCAGGGGCCGGAATGGGCAGAGTCCGGCGGTGAGGGCCGCCCGGCCCGGCCGACGTGGGCCGCCCGTGGCCAGCTCATGGTGCCCCCGAGTCTCGCCCTAGACGGCGGGTGTCAGGCGGGCAGCGCGGCTGGCTCGCTGGCTACCGGCCGCGCGTTCGTGCGACCCTTGTCCCGGCAGTCACCAGAGCAGAGACCGGCAGGAGGGTGCGGCGCATGCGTGAAGTCCGACACGTCGTCGTGGTGGGTGGGGGCGTTGCGGGTTGCGCGACGGCGCACTATCTGAGCGCGGCCGGGGTGGCCGTGACGCTCATTGAGCGCGAGGGGCTGGCGGCGGGCGCGTCGGGCTGGTCGGCTGGCGGCCTCAACCCGCTGTACGGTGTCCCGGAGGGCCTGGCCGTGTTCGCGATGGCCTCCTACCGCGAGCACCTGCGGCTCTGGCCGGAGATCAAGCGGCTGACCGGCCAGGCCCTCGGCGGACGCATCATCGACATGGCACTGGTCGCCTCGACCGAGTCCGAGATCGCACCGCTCCAGGCGACGGCTGCCGCATTCGCAGCGGCAGACGGCTTCTCGGCGCGCTGGCTCGACCGCGCGGAGCTGCTGGCCCACGAGCCGCGCATCGCCTCGCACGTGGCCGGCGGCCTGCTGACGCGCGGGAACGGTGTGGTTGACAGCGAGCACTTCACGAAGCTGTTGGCGGCGTCGGCACAGGCGCAGGGGGCGACCGTCCGCGCGGGCACGGTGACGGGCGTCCAGCACACGGACCAGATCGTCACCGGCGTGATGCTTGACGACGGTACGATCCCGTGCGACGCGGTGGTGATCGCGACCGGGCCGTGGACAGATGCCGCGACAGCGTGGCTCGGTTGCTCGGTGCCGGTCGAGCCGCTAAAGGGCGAGATCGTGCGGGTCGCGCCGATCGGTCCGCCGCTGGCCTTTGACGTGGTGACGCCGGCGGTGTCCCTGTTCAGCCGCGTGGACGGACAGGTCTGGATCGGGGCGACGCAGGAGAAGCGCGGCTTCGACCGCGAGGTGACGACCGAGGCGCACGACTTGCTGCGTGGCGCTGCCGCAGACCTGATGCCGTCGCTAGCCGACGCAACGCTGGTGCAGCAGACGGCCTGTCTGCGCCCGATCTCGCCAGACGGCATGCCGATCCTCGGGGCGGTGCCGGGCTGGTCCGGTGCGTTCCTAGCGACCGCCGCCGGCACGAAGGGCATCCTGCTCGCCCCGGCGATGGCCCGCGCCGTGGCCGACCTGATCGTGACCGGCACCACGGCAGTTCCGCTGGACGGATGCAGCCCGGCCCGCTACTGATCGGCGCACGCCGGCAACACGACCGGCAATGCGACATCGGGCGAATCAGCGGTTCGCCCCTACGAGGCACGCGCGATTACCCGTTCCACGTAGGGGCTTGCCGGCGGCAAGCCCGCCCCCCCATCCTGACCTCCGGTGCCGGCAAGCCCGCCGCCCCACCATACTCGCTTTGTCGCAACCTGGCCGGCCTTGCTACACTTGGTGCCTGAGGGCGTGTTTGCGCCTCGGGGACCGTTCACCCCGTATCCGAACGGTGAGGTGGAGACTGTCAACGACTGTCTCCTTTTTGTTGTTCAGCCCTGGACACACACGGGCAGAAAGCACCTCACCGATGGAAGTTGCCAGCGTCGTCCTCGTCGATATCTTCATCATGTATCTCGCCGCTCGCGTCGCCGGCGAGATTTTTGTGCGGCTCAAGCAGCCGGCTGTCATCGGCGAGTTGCTCGTCGGGGTGGCACTGGGTCCGTACGCGCTCGGCTGGATCGGCGTGCCGACCGCCGGCATGATCGAGTTGTTCCACGGCGAGGCCGTCGCGATAGAAGCCCTCGCCGCCGTCCTGGAAGTCATCGCCGAGCTTGGCGTCATCATCCTGCTGTTCGTCGTCGGGCTGGAGACGCGCCTCTCGGACATCATGACGGTCGGGCGGCGGGCCGGCGCAGTGGCGATCGCTGGCGTCGTGCTCCCGTTCGTCCTGGGGTACGGCTTCGTCTCCGTCGTCCTGGGCGAGCCGACCATCGAAGCGATCTTCATCGGCACGGCCCTGGTGGCGACGAGCGTCGGCATCACCGCGCGCGTCCTGGGCGACCTCGGCCACATCCGCTCGGACGAGGCCCGGATCATCCTGGGGGCTGCCGTCATTGACGACATCGTCGGCATGATTATCCTGGCGATCGTCTCGGCGCTTGGCGAGGGTGGCACCGTCTCGCTGGGGCAGATCGGCCTGATTGCCCTGCAAGCCGTCGCTTTCACCGTCTTCGTGGCCGTAGCTGGCCGCCAGGCCGCCCGCCGCTGGAGCGCCCACCTGGACCGTCTACGAATACGAAACGCGCCGTTCGTGGTGGCCGTGCTCATCATGCTAGGGCTGGCGGCGCTGGCCGCACAGATCGGGCTGGCGGCGATCATCGGGGCGTTCTTGGCGGGCATGGTCTTCGCGGAACTCAGCGAACAGTACGAGTTGGAGCGTCAGGCACTACCGCTCTACGAGTTCCTGGTGCCGCTGTTCTTCGTCATCACCGGCAGCCACGTCGACTGGCGGCTGTTTCTTGATGGGTCGGTACTGAGTGTGGCGCTGGCCGTCACGGCGCTGGCGATTGTCGGCAAGATTGTCGGGTGCGGCGCGGCGGCGTATGGGCTGGGCTGGCGGCGCACGGCCATCGTCGGGGTCGGCATGGCCCCGCGCGGCGAGGTCGGGCTGATCGTGGCGAACGTCGGCGCTTCGCTGTCGATCATTCCTGACGCCATGTTCTCGACGGTGGTCATCATGAGCGTGCTGACGACGCTGGTTGTGCCGCCGATCCTGACGCTGCTGTACCGAGGGCAGCCCACCGACGCCGACGCCGAAGCAGCCGCAGGCGCAACAACCGGCGGCGAGATGGACTACGCTGTGCAGGACGGCCGGCTGCCGGGCATGTAGCCCGACAGGCCCGTACGCTGCCGCGCGGTCCAGATCATCAGCCTGCTCGAACCAAACCTGTCTTTCACCCTGCCGGCTCGACCGAAGCGCACCCCCATGTCATCCCGACCGATGTCGTTGCGCGCAGCGTGACGATATGTGTGGAAGCGCGCTTGCGAACGAAGCGGAGGGATCTCACGAAACGTGGTACTGCATCTTGAGATCCCTCGATTGCGCTCGCGGGCTCGGTCCACTCGGGATGACATGGGGGAGGGGCGGTGCTTGGTCCACTCGGGATGACATGGGGCGGTGCTCGGTCCACTCGGGATGACATGGGGGAGGGGCGATGCTCGGTCCACTCGGGATGACAGCGGACGCGCTACAGGCTGTCATCCCGACAGGACTACGATTCGTCCATCGTGACGATCGCCCGCCCGACGATCTCGCCACGGTTCAGCGCGTCGTACGCCTCGGCGGCGCGCTCCAGGGTGTAGCGCCGTGTCACCGAGCGGGCCACGTCCAGCGCGCCGGCCTGCGCCAGCCCGATCACGGCCGGCAGGTCGGCGCGGGTGCTCGCCCCGTACGACCCGATGATGCTCACACCGCGTCGGACCAACGGCGTGATCTCCACTGGCGCAGTCGTGCCCGCCGACGAGATGCCGACCATCACGGCGCGCCCGCCAGCCCGCACGATGCTGGCCGCCTGCACGAACGTCTCCGGCCGGCCGAGCGCCTCAAAGGCCACGTCCACGCCCCGGCCGTCCGTCAGGTCGCGGATGCGCGCCAGCACGTCGTCCTGCGCGCCGTTGATGACGTGAGTCGCGCCAAGCTCACGGGCAGCCGCCAGCTTGTCGTCGCGCACGTCAATGGCGATGATCGGGTAGGCACCGAACGCCCGCGCGACCTGAATGATGTTTGAGCCGACGCCGCCCGTGGCGACGACGGCCACCGATTCGCCAGCCCGCAGGTCGGCCCCGCGCTTGACGGCCCCGTACGCGGTGAACACCGCGCACCCCAGGATGGCCGAGGCGTCAAACGGCAGGCCGTCCGGCAACGGTGCGACGCCGGTCACCGGGATAACCGCGTACTCGGCCAGCCCACCCATCGAGTACATCCAGACGGGCGAGCCGTCCGGGCGAAACAACCGGGTGTCGTCGTCGTACAGCTTGCCTTGCAGGCGGTTGGCGGTAAAGAACGTCTCGCACAGGCCGTCCTGCCCGCGTACGCAGTAGTAGCAACTGCCGCACGGCATGATGAACGCTCCGACGACCCGCTTCCCGACGGCCAGCCGCTCAGCGTCCGTGGTAGACAGGCCGGTGCCGTGGGCGACAACGGTGCCGGAGACTTCGTGACCCAGCACGCACGGCGTCGGAAAGCGGACTTCGGC
The DNA here is from genome assembly GCA_038318015.1 of Chloroflexota bacterium. Taxonomy (GTDB): domain Bacteria; phylum Chloroflexota; class UBA6077; order UBA6077; family JACCZL01; genus JADZEM01. The sequence goes on from JBBQBU010000012.1 coordinate 6,282, forward strand.
CTTGATGATGTGCAGATCGGTGTGACAGACGCCGCATGCGTGCACCTTGACGAGCACTTCGCCCGCGCGCGGCTCCGGTGTCGGCAGTTCCTCGACGGCCATCGGTTGGCCGATGGCATTCAGGATGACAGCCTTCATGGTGTATCCCCTCCCAGGTGCGCGGTGGCCCTCACCCCAGCCCCTCTCCTGCGTGCGATGCGGAGAGGGGCATATCGCCGGCGCGGGGCTACGGTTCCGGCTCGTCCTGGCGGCGCTCCAGCAGGTAGCCGCCCAGTGCCACGACCACGCCAATGGCGATCATCCACCATTCGACGCCCGCCAGCCAGCCGATGACGGTCATCGACACGAACATCAGCGCCATCATCGGGGTTGAGTACGACCTCATAGCTACGCTGTCCTCAGAGTGCCGAGCAGATACAGACGTTCAGGATACCTATGCATCCGGGGCGTTTGCCGGCGGCGGGAACTGCTCCAGCCAGGTCCGAGCGATCTCGGCGCGGCCGGCGAACCAGACATTCGGGTGCGACTTCGCGTAGGCAATGAAACGGTCCAGTCCGTTCGCCCGCCCCGGCTGCCCCGCGATGCGGCAGTGCAGCCCAACGTTCATCATCCTGGGCGTCTCGGCCCCTTCCTCGTAGAGCGTGTCGAACGTCTCCTTCATGGCCTGGAAGAAATCGTCGCCGGTGCTGAGGCCACCCCGCCAGAACTTGCTGTCGTTGACAGTCAGGGAGTATGGCACGACCAGCCACGGCCTTTCGCCAGACGGCGTGTTGACCCGGGTGTAGTACGGCAGATCGTCGGCGTACGAGTTGCTGTCGTAGATGAAGCCACCGTGTTCTACCACCAGTTCACGGGTGTTCTGGCTGGGGCCGTAGCGGCAGTACCAGCCGGCCGGTGCCTGTCCGGCCAGCCGCGTGATGGCCGTGTAGCCGTCGCGGATGGCTCGCCGCTCCGTTCCGCGATCCATCAAGTAATATTCTTCCCAGCGGTTGCCGTGGCCCAGGACGTCGTGGCCGTCAGCGGTCAAAGCCGGTCCGACCGCCGGGTTCCGCTCCAGCGCGACCGCGCAGGCGAAGAACGTGGACCGCACGCCGTACTTCCGGAAGATCCGCAGCAGCCGCCAGACGCCCGACCGGCTGCCATACTCGAAGAACGATTCGTTCGCCAGGTCGCGGCGGTCGGCCGGCACCGGCGACGGCCCTTCGCCCAGCATCTCGCGCCGGCCGATGCCGTCTTGCAGCAGATTCTCGGAGCCTTCTTCATAGTTGACGACCAACGAGATCGCGATGCGCGCATCGTGCGGCCAGCGCACGCGTGGCGGCGTGGCACCGTAGCCGACAAGATCTCGTTCTGACATGGTCGCCTCCCTCAGCCCCTGGGTCGGTGTGGACGCGTATGGTCTAGCTCAGCGTGCTCACGCTGGGCGTTCAGCCGCCTGCTTGCTCGTACCAACGCAGGACACGCAGCGCCCGTAGCGTGTTCCAGCGGCTGGGCCGACCATCGCCTTCTTCTAGCAAGAAATGGACGCTACCGAGGTGTGTGTTCTCCAGTAACCACGTCCCATCGGGCTGCTGCTTGGATCGGAGCAACTGCATCGCCTCGTCCACCCGCCGGTCGGGCAGATCGCCGGCTGCTCGGAAGTACTCCAGGGCGTGCAGCACGTCGTAGTGCCAGCGGGTCGGAAAGGAGCAGTGCAGCCAGGTCGGGTTGACGACATCGCCGGTGCTTTTCCGCCGGAACAGCCGTCGTTCGAGAAGGTACGCTTCGCCCCGGCGTCTCGCCGCGATGGATGCTGCCGAGCCACCGGTCGCGTGCTCATGCGCCAACAGCCCTTCCAGAACATTGATCGTGGTGTCGAACGACGACCGAAGGGAACCGTTCTCCGCCTCGCAGTTCCACCCGCCGTCGTCGAGTTGTTCGCCCAGGAGGCGTGCAACGATGCCCTCGATATCTTGACCGAAGTAGGCACCGAGGGCGACGGTCTTGCCGTTGATGCACGGCTCGACCTCGCCATCAAAGAACGGCTGGCCGGCGTGCTCCCAACGGCAGTGGTCCCTGACCTGCGGCACGGCCCGCCGCACCTGCTCGCAGTCGGGGTCCACCCCGAACACACGCAGCAGCGTGAGCGTGGGTTCCGTGGCAGTCCAGGGTTGGCCCCGGTCCCGGTCGGGCGGGTCGCCGCCAGCGGATGCACGCCTCCGCGCGGGGAAGAGCGCGCCTCCCTCCCACTGGCCGTCGCCACCCTGCAAGGCCAGCAGCCGGGCGCCCCACCCCTCGGTGGCTACCCGTCTGCGCTCTGCCGCTACGACCTCAGCCGGCGCATCAGCAAGGTCACGCAGCACCTGCCACCTAATGGCGGGGTCGGAATCAAGCATCCAGTCCAATACGACCACGGGGTAAGTCTAGCACCGACGTCCCTGTGCGAGATCACGATGCGCGCGCCACATCCGGCGGAAATCCTGACCGATATCTTGTCAGGGTGTCATGATTGGTAGGTACGATGATGACAGTGAAGACGTGGTGGGCGCGCGTTATCGGTGGCATGACCGCTGGTGTGACGCTGCTCAGAAGGAGTGGCATGATGGCTGGCTGGGGTGATACGTCGCTGCAAATCTCGCCGGATGCGTTCCCGGACCCTGAGATTGACATTGAAGCACACGCGGGCGAGCAGTCCGTGGTGCTGGCCGGCGGCTGCTTCTGGTGCATCGATGCCGTCTACGCCGAGGTTGATGGCGTGCTGAGCCTCACGTCGGGCTATGCCGGCGGGAGCGCCGAGACGGCGGACTATGAGACCGTCTGTACCGGTCGGACCGGTCACGCCGAGGCCGTCCAGGTCCGTTTCGACGCCAGCAAACTGAGCTACGGGCAGGTGTTGAAGCTGTTCTTCTCGGTGGCACACGACCCCACCACCCTGAACCGGCAGGGCGCGGACACTGGCACGCAATACCGGTCGGCGATCTTCTACGCGGACGCCGAGCAGAAGCGCGTCGCCCAGGCCTACATCGACCAAATCGACCGGGCCGCCATTTTCAGCGGCAAGGTTGTCACCAGTCTGGAGCCGCTGGAAGCCTTCTACGTGGCCGAGCAGTACCACCAGGGGTACGCCGCCAGCCACCCGAACCAGCCGTACATCGCCGCCGTGGCGCTGCCGAAGGTACAAAAGCTCCGCACGTACTTCTCCGACCGCCTCAAGGGCGTCAAGAGCCGCTAGGAACGGCAGAGCGGGACGGCAGAAAGACGGAGCAGGCGGCGCTCAGGCCGCCTGCTCCGTCTGCGTTCCGGCACCCTTGTGCGTGTGCAGAGACCGGCCCGTTCCGCGACAAAGCGAGCGAGCCGTTCGGCTAGCTGGCAACGCGGTGGCGGTCGACCAGAATGCCGTGCTTCGGAGACGGCAGTTGCACCGTACTCCGAGCCAGCAGGCCGCCCATGGCCGCGCTGTCGAGCGGACGCGAGAGCAGGTAGCCCTGCCCGTGATTACAGCCAAGCTCCCGCAGGTGCGACAGTTGTTCGAACGTCTCGATGCCTTCAGCCGTCACCGACAGGTTGAGGCTCCGCGCCAGGGCGATCACACCGCGCACGATGGCGAGATCTTGCACATCATTCCCAAGTCCACGCACGAATGACTGGTCGATCTTCAGGACGCTGACCGGGAACCGCTTCAGGTACCCGAGCGATGAGTAGCCGGTGCCAAAGTCGTCAATCGCCAAACTGATGCCGATGTCCCGCAGTTTCTGTAGCGTCACGCGGGCGGCATCGGCATCTTCCATCACGGCGCCCTCGGTGATCTCCAGTTCCAGCCGCTCGGGCGCCAGGCCAGAGTCACGCAGGATGCGCGCGATGTCGTCCACCAGGGCCGGGTGCTGGAACTGGCGTGGCGAGAGGTTGACGCTCATCACGAGGTCCGGCGCGCTGGGGAACTCCCGTTGCCACCTGCGCGCCTGCCGGCACGCCTCGTTCAGCACCCACTGACCAATCGGCACGATCAGGCCGGTCTCTTCGGCCAGCGGGATGAAGTCGGCGGGCGAGATCAGGCCGCGCTCAGGATGCTGCCAGCGCACCAGCGTCTCGACCCGATCAATCCCCATCGTCTCCAGCGACATGATCGGCTGATAGACGAGCCGTAGCTCATTGCGCTCTTCGGCCCGGCGTAGCGCCGTCTCAAGTTCCAGGCGCTTCATCGCCTGCGTATTCATCGCGCCATCAAAGACGGCGTGGCGCGCGCGGCCCTCGCTCTTGGCACGATACATAGCAAGGTCGGCGTCACGCAGCAGGTCGGCGGACGACGCCACGCGCGGGCCGCTGACGGCGATCCCGATGCTCGCCGACGAGAACACCTCGTGGCCGAACACGGGGAACGGGGTCCGCAACTGGGCGTCGATGCGGTCGGCCACGTCAAGGGCGCTGTCCAGCCCCCGCACATCCTCAATCAGAATCGTGAACTCGTCGCCGCCGAGCCGCGCGACCGTGTCCTCGGCACGGACGCACTGGACGAGCCGCTCGGCCACCGCCACCAGCAAATGGTCGCCGGCCTGGTGCCCCAGACTGTCGTTCACCACCTTGAAGTTGTCCAGGTCCAGGAACAGGATCGCGACGGCGTTCTCCCGCCGATCCGCCCGGATCAACGCGTGTTCCAGCCGGTCCATGAACAGCGAGCGGTTCGGCAGCGTCGTCAGCGGGTCGTGGAATGCCTGATAGGTCAACTGGTCCTGCAAGGCCCGGCGGTCGCCGATGTCGCGGCTGTTGAGCACGAGGCCGCACACGTCCGGGTCGTCAAGCAGATTGTTGCCGACCGTCTCCGTGTGAATCCACGAACCATCAGCATGGTGCACGCGCCACTCAACGCGCGGCGTCGTCTCGTACGGCCTGGCGATGTTGGACAGAAACGTGTGGAGCTTCTGCACGTCGCTGGGGTGGATCAGGTCGCGCAGATTCATCCCGAGCAGCGCGGCGTCATCGTAGCCGAAGACCTTTGCGCCGGACGGACTCTGATACTGGACGACGCCATCTGGCCCGAGGATCATCACCACGTCGGTTGAGTTCTGCACCAGTGAGCGGAACCGCGCTTCGCTGCGTCGCACCAGCAGATCTTCATTGAAGGCGGCGTTGTCGAGCGCCAGGGCCACTTCAACCCCGAGCTTCGCTAACCCGTCGTCGCACTCGTCGTTCAGCGTCTCGTCCGATTCGAGCAGGATGGTGGTGAGGTGCCCGCCACGGACGAACAGCGTCGTCAAGATGATGGTGCCCGGCCGTGGTCGGAAGCCGAGTATCTCCATGACCGCCGGCACGCCCAGGTCGAGGGCTTTGAACCGCGATTGCTGCAATTCAAGGTTCGAGCCGGTGAGCAAACTTCGGATGTCCATGTGCGCGCCGAGCGTCTCTGACGCGTTCTCGCCAAGCGCCGACACGACCGTGAGGTCATCGACGGGACCGACCGCCACGGTAGCGCGGGCGCGCTCAGGCTGCCGCGCCAGTGCGACCGCTGCTTTGACCGCCACCTGATAGATCTTGTCGCGGTCCGAGGCGGCGACAAGGGCCGTTCCTGCCCGCGCCAGCACCTGCTCCTGGACACACTTCACTTCGGCGGCCGTGCGGCCAGCGCGCTCGATCGAGTAGAGCCGGTCAAGGTCAGCAGACATCGCGTCAACGGCCAGCGCGAGGCTCTGGAACTCGGCGGGGCCACCCCGCGGTGCGCGGCGCGAGAAGTCGCCGCGAGAGACGCGCGCTAGGTGGGCGATGGCCTGCCGAATCGGCGTGTCGATGGCCGCCACCGTCCAATGACAGAGCCACAGGCCGACCGCTCCGGCCAGCCCGACCACCACCATCATGCCGATCAGCCGCCGATGGTGCGTCAGGTCGTCGGCTGCTGCGAGCGCCTGCACCTCGCCCTCGGTCTGGCGGCGGAGCAGGGTCAACGCGGCACGGGTGGCCCGGACGGCGTTCGGGTCGTCAGGCTGGGCGCGGTGCGCGGCATAGGCGGCGGTGAGCAGGCTCAGGGCCGGCTCATATCGGTCCCTGATCTCGCGAACGCCAGTGGCTGACACAGCGATGCCGGGATGCGGCGCGGCATCCCCGAGATGGGCGAAAAGCTGCTGGACGCTGCGCACATGGTCCGAGTCATCCCGCCTGATGGCGCGGGCGGCCAGTTCGGCGTCTAGCGACGCTTCAATGTCCGACAGGTGCGTCTTCCAATCGGCGTGCAGTTGGAGCACGTGCCCGCGAAAGTGCATCTCTTCCAGCGACGAGAACCCGACCCAGCCGACCAGCAGGCTCAGGGCCAACAGACCGCCGGTCGCCATCATCAGGCGAACGCGAAGCGAGCGCGGCGCGAGGACGGCCGGCAGTCCTCGCGTGAGCCGGCCGCCGGCCCGTATGACGAGCGCCAGCACGCCTAGCGCCAACGCCAGGATCGGCTGCATGAACAGGACATCCTGCTGTGCCCACGACATGACGGACACCGGCAGGATGGCAAGGCGCGGCAGGGGGGGCATCGGGGGGGCTGACGCCGCCGAGGTCAACGTCCAGACCGAGGTGCCCAGTAGCTGCGAGCCGACCGCGAGGCTGACGGCGGCGAGGATGGCCGAACTGAGGCCCGCGAGCATGGCGGCAGCAAGGGCACGCGGCAGCCGGCCATCGCGGACGGCAATGGGACCGGCCGCCAGCAATGGCAGCAGCACCAGCGGATACCCGAACTTCAGGTCAGGAAAGAGCGCGACAAGTGCGACGGCCACGGGCACCGGCACACTGAGCGCGAGGCCCGTCACCACGGCACGGGAAGCCCAGGATGGGAGTGTGCGTGTCATCGAGCCTCCTCTAGCGAATGTGGCGCAAATATGCGATTAACATAGCCTGGTGCACGCAATGAGTCTGCTTGGAACAACGGTCAGCGAACGCACTTCGAGTACATCTCGCTCCACGCCGATTTCGCGGCCAGGACGCCCGGACTGTTCACGCTTCCCGTAACACAGCCGCCCGTCTTCCTGGAAGCGAAGAGGCAGCGATGCACGCTGCTCTCAACGGTTGTGGCTGCGCCGGCTCCTCGTCGCGTCGTCCCCGAGATCGGAACCAGCCAGGATATCGGCCTGGGCCGCGATCAGGAGCGGGTCAGCCGGGCGTGAAGCCCCGCCGTCCGTAGGTCCAGGAGCGCCGTGGCCTCGACGTGCATAGGGCTGCACCTGCACCGAGGACGCCAGTACGAACTTTGACGGTTGGCCCCACGGAGGTGAGGGCCAACCGCCGGAGCTACTCGAAGGGTCTAGATCCCCTCGGGCGGACCCCACCCACTCGCGCCGCCCCCCGCGAACGTGGCCGACACGCCGCAGTCGTCCACCACATCAAACGGCAGGGTCGCGGCACCGGTAGCGTTGGCGCGGCGGATGGTAAACTGCGCGGTCGGCGCATTCACCGGCACCGTCAGTTCGCCGCTCCGATCCACCAGCTGCCCGATGCTCACCAGGATATTGGTGTTCGGGAGCGCGTGCAGCCGCAACTCAGCGATGTTGCCGGTCCCCGCAGTCACCCGGACGGTGATGCGCCCCGGTGCGCCCGGCGTCTCGCTCAGGACGACGCGCGGGCGTGTGGCGCAGGCAGTGCCGGTCGCCGGGGGCGTGCCCGGTGCTGGCGTCGGGGTTGGGCTGCTGGCGGGTGCCGGGGTGCGTCCGGGCTCGTCGCCGGACTCCAGCGCGGACCCGCCGTTGCCCCAGGCGTTCACCCCGCCGCCGGCGAACGTGCCCCAGGTGCCGCACCCGTCCACGACATCAAACGGCAGTGTGCCGGAGCCGGTGCCGCTGGTCCGGCGCATGGTGAACTGCTTGCTCGTCGCGTTGACCGGTATCGTGATCTCGCCGCTTTGGTCTATCAGGGCGTTGTGGCTGACGAGGATGTTGGTGGCCGGCAGGGCGTGCAGCTTCAACTCGACGATGTTCCCAGAACCGGCTGTCACCGTCACCGAGATCCGACCGGACGACCCTGGCGCGACACCGAGCGCGACGTTGGGCCGCGTGGTGCAACTGGCCGCCTCGTGCGCGCCGATGTCGCAGCGTGGCCCGCTCACGCCGTCGCCGTCCACCGGCCGGGCCGTCCCGCGCTGGTCCGTGGCCCCGCAGGCGACGCCGCCGCTGCCGGGCGTGGCCGTGTTGCCCTTGTCAATCGCGGCTGATCCGGCCCCGAGCGCCATCGTCTCGGTCGTCCCGCCGTTGTTCTGGAGCGCCCCAAGCCTCGGGTCGCCAGTGTTGACGATGTCATTCGTTCCCGCGTTGAAGCCGCACGCGTTCGTGCTGCCAAACACGAGATTGAATCCGTTCGACGTGAAATCCGTGCTGCAGTTCGCCGTCAGCGGATTGCTCGTCACCGTGTTGCCGGCCACGATGCTGTTCTGCGCGGTCGCCGGCCCGATGAAGTACAGTCCGCCGCCAAACTGGGCCTGGTTGCCGGCGAGTGTGACGTTTTTCAGCGCTACGTCGGATCCGCCATCCGTGGTGAACAGGCCACCACCACCGCCGGCGGAGATGTTCGCGGCGATCGTGGTGTTCGTGATGGCAAACGAACTGTCGGTACTCAGGTGCGCCCCGGCACCGCTCAATGACGCGGTGTTGCCGCTGATCGTGCTGTCGAAGATCAAACCGCCGGTCAGGACGAGCGCGATGCCGCCGCCCCGCGACGCCGCGTTGCCCCTGATCCGCACCCGCAGCAACGACATGTCGGCCGTGGACATTCGGATGCCGCCACCATCTGCGCCACCGGCGTTCCCGTTCTGCACGGTGACGTCCTGCAACCGAAGGCGTATCGGCGGGACGCCCCCGCCCCCGCCGCTGCCCTCGAACACGCGGTCAATCTGGTTGCCATCGATGATCGTGGTGTTCGCCCCGCCTCCGGCGACGGTGATGTCGGTAAGGATGTCGAAGTCGCCGGTGGCGTTCGCTTGCTCACCGGCTCCGGTCCTGGTCAGCCGATATGGGTTCCCGGCACCGGTGGCAGGCAGCGTAATGACCGACGGCACGCCGTTCGGATCTGCACTTGCCCCAGCGTTTGCCCGGCTGATCGCGCCGCGCAACGAACAGTTGCCGTTGGCGAGGCTGGCGTCGCACGTCTGGAACGCGGTGTCGTTGCTGTCAGTGGTGGTGTCCACCGGATACCAGCGCCCGCCCTCTGCCGCCCCGACATCACACCGTGACGTGCCGTTCGCGTCTCCGTCCAACGTCCGAGCCAGTCCGCGCTGATCCAGGGCAATGCAGGCGTTCCCGCCGCTGCCCGGTGCCAGCGGGTTCCCCCGGTCCAGCGCCGCACTGAACGTGCCGAGGGCGTGGGTCGCTGTTGAACCGCCATTGTCCTGGAGTGGGCCGAGCCTCGGGTCGCCAGTGTTGACGATATCGGGATTCTGCCCGCCTGCGGTGAAGCCGCAGGTGTCGCCACCGAAGACGAGGTTGTAGCCTAGCGATACGGTCGCCCCGAAGCAGTTTGGATTCGAGGCTGACGCGCCGTTGCCGGAGATGATCGTGTTGCGCGCGGCGAGTGTGCCGACGCCGGCCCGATAGATGCCGCCGCCGGTCTGGGCGGCATTCGTGGCGATCGTCACGTTGCTGACCGTCACGACGGTGTTGACGTTCCCGACGTCGAAGAAGATGCCGCCGCCCTGGAACGACCCGCTGTTGGCACTGATCGTCGTGTTCTCGATCCGTACCGTGAAGGCTGACGATCCCTCGATCTTGATGCCGCCACCGCGAGGGCTGCCATTGCTATTGATGGCGGAGTCGCTGATGACTGCGGTGTTCGCGATGAGCAGGCCGCCGCCATTGGCCTGCTGATTCAGCCGAATGGAGGAGCGCTCGACGGTGAGCGGACCCTCGGCCAGGATGCCACCTCCCCCGTCGAACAAGAGAAAGTCAGCGCCGCGACCACCTCGACGGATGGACACGTCGCGGATGGTCAGATTTCCAGCCGGCAGGACGTGAAAGATCCGGTCGCGGCTGGTGATCGCGACGGACTCGTCGCCGGAAATCACCGTGTCAAGGCCGGCCCCATTGATCGTGATGTTCTGCTTGATGTCCCAATCGCCCGTCATCCCGTTATCTTCGCCAACGCCGGGCGTGGGGTTCAGGATCGACTGCACGTAGGTGCCGACCGGCACGTTGAGCGTGTGTGGGCCGGCCACGGCGTTGGCCTTGATCAGCGCGCCCCGCAATGAGCAGTCGCTGGCCGCCCCTGTGCAGGCTTGAAAGGCCGCCGCCGCGCTATCGCCGGTGGTGTCAACGTCGAGCGTGAGGGCCAGCGCCGGGCTCACTGCGCAGAGCCAGATGATTGCCGAAGCGATCAGTACGCCACCGCGCAGTGACCATCTTTTCATCTTTGCGTGTGTCCAGTATCAGATTTGCGCCACACCATAGTGGATTACGTCATGTGTTGCCAGCCCTGGCCAGATATGCGATCGCGCACGCGCCACCAGATGGGCCGGAGGCACCGACGACAGGCTGCGACTGCGGAATCCGTCAAAAACCAACCGCGAAGTTACTGCGCGACTGCGGCGGGGCGCCTGCGCACGTTTCGTATGGGCAACGTAAGAATCGGGCTACCGAGCGGGTCAGCGGGGCGCTGGTGGGTCCGTCAGGTCGAGCGTCGGGCGCAGGCCTGGCCCCCAGGCCACTTCGCGCAGGGCGTCAACCTTGCCGAGTTTCTTCAGGATGTCGGCGGCGGCCGTCGACGCCCGCACGATCTCGTTGGCCGGGTGCTGAAGATCGCTCGGCAAGTCTGGATGGTCGGAGATGATTTCGCCGTAGCCGCGCACCAGCGACAGCCGGTTGTTCACTTCGTGCTGGGCCGTCCGCGCCGAGAGCAAGACGCCCTCGCGGCGGGCGTCCTCGTGGCCGACGATGGTGGCAGCGGCGAGGCCGGCCAACACCTCCAGCAACTCGGCGTCCTCAAGCCCGAAGCGCCGCGTCTCGTCACGCGACGTGACAGCGATGGCCCCGATCAACCGATTCTCGTCCATCAGCGGCGCGGCCACCTCGGCCCGGTCACGCGATTTCCCACGGCCTCGGCCGCCGGCCGGGTGGTTGATGACAACAGGCTGCCGCTGCTGCACGGCCTGTTTCAACGACGCCGGGTTCGCCAGTGTTGCAGGCTGCGCGGCACCGCCGGCCAGGAGCGTCGCGATCGGCGTCAACAGTTCGCCGTGGTCGTCCCAGCGCGCCACCGCCACGCGGTCGCCGCCAAGGAGCCGCAACGCCTCCTCGGCGATCGACCCGACGAGCCGCTCGGGGTCGGCCTCGGCTGCGAAGCCGCGCACCATCCGCAACAGCGTCTGTCCCCGTACGAGTTGGCGCTCTCGCTCGGCATCGACCTCTTTCCGCTCGGTGATGTCGTGGATGTAGACGGACAGCCCCTCGGCGTCAGGGTAGACGTGTACCTCAACCCAGATGCGGCGCGGATCAAACATCGTCTCGAAGGACGTTGGCTCGCCGCGCTCCAGCGCCTGCGTCAGCGCGGCGAACAGCGCCGAATCGGCCAGTTCGGGGAACAGTTCCGGCAGGCGCGCGCTGAGGACATTGCCGCCGCCCTGGCCGAACAGTTGTTCCGCGATGGGGTTGACGTAGGTGAAACGCCAGTCGCGGTCCAGCGCGAAGAAGCCGTCGGTGATACGTTCGAGGATCTGGCGCGTGCGCCGGCCCTGCTCCAGCACTTCGCGGCGCTGCGCCTCGATCTGCGCCCGCAGGCGGCTGCGTTCCAGGGCCGTCCTGACGGCGCGCCGCAAGCCAGTCTCCGTGACGCGCGTCTTGTCCAGGCAGTCCAGCGCCCCGGCGCTGAGGGCGGCCGTCGCAAGCTCGGTGCTGGCGTGGGCGCTCACCATCACCACCGCGAACGGCACCGTGCCGTGGCCGTCGCCCAGCTTGCCTAGCAGGTCCAGGCCCGTCGTATCCGGCAGGTGAAAGTCGAGAATGGCGCAGTCCGGCGGGTTCTCGCGGCACGCGGCGATGGCGTCCGCGCCGTTGTCCACAATGATCGGCAGATACTGATACTCATGGTCGCCGCGCAGATACCAGGCGTATAGGTCGGTGCAGGCCGGGTCGTCTTCGACGATCAAGACCCGTACAATGTCGCCGCCCATGCCACCACTCTCCCCGCCGCCGCCGCTCACTGCCACCATCCCTAATGATGGCTGCTTTGCCTGCCGCCCGCACACCTTCCGGGGCTGTTCTGGTAGCGATACTTGCGCGCTTCGGTTGTGATGTGGTTGGCACCGCCTCCAGAAGGCAGCAGCGCACGAGGCGCATCCTCCCCGCGCCACACCGCGTGCCGCGCACACCCTGACAACCGTCCATGCAGCAATCGCGACGCATCGAAGCGCGGGGACGGCCACTGTCCGTGTCAACCGTGCCATCCGTGTCAGACCGGTCCGGTTCAACCGTGACGACGGGCACATCAGCGGTGCTACGCTGAACACGATGATGAACACGTTCTGCCCGCGTCGGCGGCGGCTGTTACAGGGGCTGGCCGCACTGCCGCTGCTCCCGCTGGTGGCCGGCGACGCTTCGGCCGCCCCACGAGTCCCACGGGTCCAGGCCGCCGCCCTCGTGTCGGCACCGTCTTTCGGCGGCATCACGCGCGACAGCATCACGCAGACGGCCCCGATGCAGGCCACCGCGCCCCCCCCGGCCGCCAGCTACCGCCTTGATGCGGCCGTCGATCTTGCCCGTGCCACGGTGGTGGTCTCGCAGGCGGTCACGGTGCGGAACGTCGTCGGCGTGCCGCTTGATACGCTAGTGTTCCGGGCGGTGGCGAACAGCCTCGGGGCGCAGACGCTCGGGGCCGTGACCGTGGACGGACAGCCCGTCGCCCCTGCACTCAGCGGCAGCGTCCTGGAGTTGCCGTTGCCGCAGCCACTCGCGCCGGGAGCCAGCGTCCTGGTCGAGATGCGGTTTTCGCTGGCGGTGCCGCCAGGTGACGGCCGGCTGTCGGTGACGCCGCGTGCGCTCGTGCTGGGGTACTGGTTCCCGGTCCTGGCCGTCCACCGTGGGGATTGGGACCGCCGGCCGTTCGTGGATGTGGGCGACGCCACTTTCAGTGAGGTTGCCGACTTCGACCTGACCGTGACCACCAGCACGCCGGCGCAGGTGCTGGCGACCGGTGAGCGGGTGGAGCAGGCCGGGCTGCGCTGGCGCTTTGTGGCGGCTGGCGTCCGCGACGTGGCCGTCACGATCTCGCCAGAGTTCGTGGTGCGCCGGGCGACGGTCGGCAGTACGGTGCTGGAAGTCGCGGCGTTCGGTGACGAGCGCGCGGCCTACTACCTGACGCGTGGCTCGGAATTCTTGCGCTGGGCCGGCGCGCGGCTCGGGCCGTATCCGTACCCCACGCTGGTCGTTGCCGACGCCGACCTGCCGGCGACGTTTGGCGGCCTGGAGTACCCCGCCCTGATCTTGCTGTCACGCGCGTACACAACCGGTACCAACCCTGAAGGCAGTAGCCTGGACTCGCTGTACTTGCACGAGCTGCTGCACCAGTGGTTCTTCTCGCTTGTCGGCAACGACCAGATCGCCGATCCCTGGCTTGACGAGGCGTTTGTCACCTACCTGACGTACCGCTTCTACCGCGAGACGCAGCCGGGCGCGGCGGCAGGCGTTTATGACCGGACGATGGCCGGCGGCGGCAGCGTGCCGGTAGACAGCGGCGTCTACGACTTCGCGTCCGACATCCCGTACTTCAACGTGGTGTACCGGCGCGGGGCACGCTTCCTCGACGCGCTCTACGGGCACCTGGGAGACGCAGCGTTCTGGGCGCTGCTCCGAGAACACGTGGCGACGTTCCGCGACCGGATCGCCTCGCCACGTGCGTTCCTGGAGGCCGCACGGGACCGCGCGGTGGCTGCCTCAGCCGCGCCCCTCACGCCACTGATCGCCGAGTATTTCAGCTACGGCGCGTTCCGCACGGCCACGCCGCGCGTCTGGTCGGTGGAGGCACCGGCGGGGGTCTGGTCAGGTTCGGCGGCCCTGTTTGTGGGGGCCGAGTTCCCGGTGACGCGGGTCCAGGTCTGGCTGGACGCGCGCCGCATGGCCGACGGCCCCGAGAACGCGTTGACGCTCGACCTGTCGGACGTTGAGGCCGGGTCGTACGTGCTGCTGGTGCGCGTCTGGGACCACGACGCCGTGCTGTTCGAGCGGGCGCGGCGCATCGAGGTAGCCCGCTGACCATCGCGGGAGGCCATTGTGGGCGGCAGTCGCGGCTCGCCCCGACGCGCCGGTCCCTGGCTTACGGGGAGTCGTCGGACGAGGCGGCCTCTGGTGCGCTCTCGGGCGCTGGTTCGATGCGGGCCGGCATGCGCTGGTCAAGTAACGCTCGGCCACGCGCCAGCCAGCGGGCGCGCTGCCCGTCCAACTCGGCCAGAACGCTGGCGTCGGTGGTGCTGGCGCTGGCAGTACGTAGCCGTCGCCCCTCGGCCCGTAGCTCGCTTGATAGCTCCTTCTGAATCGAGCCGAACAGGCGCGACCACCGCTTGTCGCCGTTGGCGGCCGGCGGCACGCCCCGCGCCGTCAAGTCCTCGCGGTAGCGCCCGTACGGGTACGCTCCGCGCTCGGCCTCGCGCAGCGTATCGACCAACTCTGACCGGGCGATCAGCGCCCGGTCGAAGTGGGCGATGACCTCGCCGGTGGTGAGCAGGCGACGGTCGCGGCGGGTCTGCGCCAGCAGCGTCAGCGCGTCCACCGTCGGTAGCGCCTCGTCGAAGACGCTCGATTGCAGCCGCCGCAGCGCCCCCAGCACGCCCGCCCCGAGGCGGTAGTACCGCTCGCTCAGTTCGACCGACCGGAGGTACACGTTGTCGGAACGGGCCAGTGCCAGCCCAACCTCCCAGCCCGGCAGCGGCGGGAAGAACTCGTTGGCGTCGATGGGGCAAAGGACCGCCCACTCGGGGTCGAGCGGGCCGGTCGGTCCAAGCTGCGCGCGGTTGTCGGCGTGGTCGGGAGCCAGGAAGATACCATCGTGGTAGACGGGCGCATCCGGCATGGGCAGGTCGGCCAGCGCCTCGCGCAGCCGCCGGGCCAGCAGGGGGGGCGGCTCGTCCAGCAGCAGTCCGAGCACCTCCGCGCCAACCTGCCGAGGATTTGCTGTCTCCAGTGTCCACTTGAAATCGACCGGCTCCAGCACGCTCCGGCCGTCCTGCACGCCGACCAGGATGGCATCGGCGTGCGACTTGCCGTTCGCCTGCACCTGGGCGGCAAGTTCTGGTTCCGCACCCAGCACCAGGGCGCGCTTCGGCAGGTAGACGCCGCCGTCCGGGCCGGCCCGCTCGACGCCGACGAGCCGTTCCAGGCAGCGCGCCCCGAGGTGCTCCCACTGCCGGCCGATCTGCTCGCTGGCCCCGCCCCAGTCGCCGATGCGCCAGAGCTGGCGGCCTTCGAGCGGCGAGCGCGACGAGATAGGCCGCCGGGCCGGTGGACGCGGCGGCCGAGGACCGTTGCCACGCCCGCCACCCGTGCCCATACCGCCGCCATTGCCGCTGCTACCGGGACTTCCGCCGCCGGCGCTTGGTCTGCCTGTTCGCCCGCGATCCTGCATGTTCGCCCCGCCCCGCCTGCGCGATTCGCCCGAGTGTACCCCGGCACGGTAGGCGCTGTGCAGGCACGCCGTGTCGGCGGGGTCAGCGCGGCGGACGTTCGAGCGTCGTCAGGCGGGCGAACCAGCGGTTTGCCCCTGCGAGGTTCGGGCACACCTCGTCCTCGTAGGGGTTTGCCGCTGGCAAACCCGCCCACGCCCGCCCACGACGACCACGCACATGCCGGTGCAATCCATGACGCTGGCAAGCCTGCTCGCGCCAGCCGCAGAGCCAGGGCGTCGGCGTGACCGTGCTAGGAATCAATACTTGGCACCGACCTGGGAAGCTGCATTTCGGCGCCTGCTCGTGCGATCGTTACTGCTGGCGCTCTTGCCACCGCGACGGATGCCGGCTGACATGAATGACAGCGGCCACGATCACGTGGTCCTCGTCCACGGAGAAGTAGACCGCGAATGCAAAGCGCCGCAGCAGGGAACGTCTGGTGCCTCGTCGGATGTCCTGGTACCTGAATGGCCCTTCAACGATCCGTTGGTAGGCGGCACGCAGTTCGGCCAGAAACCCTTGTCCGAGGCCCGGTCACTGGCCCTCGGACCACAGAAACGCGGTACGAATATCGGCATAAGCAAGTGACGAGGCGACCAGCCGATATACCATTAGTCGGGAAGGGCGCTCAGCTGGTCGAGCACGTCAAATGCCGAACGGGAGTCATGAGGATTTCTCCGATGCGCGGCGAGGCGCTCCTCGGCGAGTTTGAGGTGACTCTCTGGCACCGGCACTTCGTCGGGCTGCTCAGCAACGAGATCCCAGAGCTGTTGGACGTAGTGGATCTGTTCCGCTGTCGATAGCTGGGCGAAGCCGGGGGTTCAGGGATCGTCATCGCGTCCACTGACGCGTCTCCATACAAAGCCTTTCACAGTGTACCGCCTGTCGTTGATGGCTGGGCGTCTCGACCTGATGCACAGGCTCTGGGCCGGGGCGGTACCATGCTGGCCTGATGACGATGCAGCTTGCCGTGGTCACCTGCTGGCCGCCCTCCGTCGCCACCGGGTCCGGGACGGCCGTCGCTCAGCACGGGCTGGCGGCTGCCCTGGCCCGCGCCGACGCCACCCTCACCACCCTGCCCACCAGCAGCTTCGCGAGCAGTTGGCCGGGCATCCTCCGACGCGCGTTCCGGAACGCCGTCCAGATGCCGAACCTGCACCGCTACGACGCGGTGCTCGGGGTGGACGGCGAGGGCTGGCTGTGGTCGAGGCGGCACCCGCAGTGCCCGTACATCGCGCTCACCAAAGCTGTCCTCTGCGACATCATTCAATTTGAACGCGGCACCATCCGCAACGTGCTCAAGGTGCAAGCGGGCTGGGAGGCGGCGTCAGCGCGGCGGGCGCGAGCGGTCGTCACCGCGTCAGCGTATGCCGCCGACCGGCTGGCTGCAGGGTACGGCGTGCCCCGCGAAAAGGTTGCCGTCGTGCCGGAGCCGTTCGATTTCGGGCGCTGGCAGGGGCAGTTGCCGCCGGCCGCGCCGGAGCCGCTGGTTCTGGCGGTCGGCCACGCCTACCCGCGCAAGAACTACGGGGCGCTCGTGCAGGCCTGGGCGACGGTCGCGCGAGAGCGGCCAGATGCGCGGCTCGTGCTGGTGGGGTATGGCCCGGAGACGCCGGCCCTGCGCCGGTTGGCCGCCGCGCTGCCGTCCGTCGAGTTTCTGGGCCACGTCAGCTTCCGTGATCTGCTGGCGCTCTACGCGCGGGCACAGGTCTTTTGCCACCCGTCGTTGCAGGAGAACTTCGGCATCGCGGTGGTGGAGGGGCTGGCCTCCGGCCTGGGTGTGGTGGTCCATCAGCAGCCTGCCGTGGTCGAGACGGTGACGGGCATCCCCGGCACCTGGGTCACGGATACTCGTGACCCGACCCGTTTCAGTGCGGCGTTGTTGGAGGCGCTGAACGGGCCGCCGAGGTGGCCGGATGACCGCCTGGACGGCCTGCGGGCGCGGCTGGACCCGGCCGCCGTTGGGCGTCAGATGCGCGCCATCGTCGAGGCGCACACCTGACGCTCGCGGCACTGATTAGTCGCCGTTCGCCTTGTTGTTGGCGGGGTTCAGGTCGCCTTGCAGGTACGCCTCAAGGCTCGCGCCGTCGCAGCGGTAGCCTGCCAGCGGCGTGCAGGTGACGGTGATCTCCTTCGACTCGTCGGTTACCAGCGAAGCGATGGTGCCGCTACTGCCGCTCTGGAGCGTCGCCAGGGAGCCGTTCTGCGACTTCTGGTAGATCTTGTTGCCCAGCCCAACGTTCTCGGCCGTCCCGATGCCGATGTTCTGGACGCGGAACGTGTACGAGACATTCCCGCCGCTGGTCGTCTTGCTGAGGTAGTTCACCCGCACATCAGGCTTGAACATGGGCTCTTCGGCCGGCTGCGGCTGCGGCTGTGGGCGCGGCCGGTTCGGGCGCGGGGCCGTCTCCAGCAACGTGACGCCTGACGGCGGCGTGATCTGCTCGAAGATCGGGCCGTCAGCAAAGGCCGGCGCGGCGGCCGTTGTTAGGTTGATAGCGAGCGCGAGAGCAGCGCCCAGCGCGGTGGTTGCGGCGAATCGTGCGAACATCATGGTAGCCCTTTCAGGCGGCTGAACGGTGGGTGTCAGTGGGAGCGCCAACGCACGGCGGCTCTAATGCCAGTGTCCACCCGCCCGGCCCGCGCGACGGTCCCGCACAGCACCATCGCGTTGTGCGGTTCGGACCATCGCGGGCGTTTGCGGCCGAACAGGCGCAGGACGTCCGCTGAGGTCGTCAGGGACGGCGCCGATCCAGATGGGCGGGCAGTCGGGCCGTCGGTCGCATGAAAGCTGACCGCTCGCGTACGATCTCGTGGCCACACAACGACGTGTCAAGATGCGCGAGCGGCGGCCTGGACCGCTGCGGAAACGGGCGAGCGATGACAAAGACGACCGGCGGGCTGCAACTGGGTGTCCTGCTGCGGACTGGCGAGCAAGCGAAGCCAGCAGGGCGCGTCGTTGGCTGGAGCGAGATACGCGAGATGTCGGTGATGGCCGAGGCGGTCGGCTTTGACACCATCTGGGTTGCCGACCACCTGATCTTCCGCAACGCCGGGTCCGTCGTGATGGAGCCCGGCACCTCGCGCGGGCCGTTCGAGGCCTGGACGCTGCTCAGCGCCATCGCTGCCGTCACCAACAGGGTGACACTCGGGCCGTTCGTCGCCTGCAACAGCTTCCGCGAGCCGGCCCTGTTCGCCAAGATGGCCGACACGTTGGAAGAGGTCAGCGGCGGCCGTTTGCTGCTCGGGCTGGGTGCCGGCTGGCACGAGCCGGAGTACACTGCGTTCGGCTACCCGTTCGACCACCTGGCGAGCCGCTTCGAAGAGGCGCTCGGCATCATCGTGCCGTTGCTGCGCGGCGAATCGGTGACGTTCCACGGGAAATACTACAGCGTGACCGACGCCGAACTGCGCCCGCGCGGCCCCCGCCCGGCCGGCCCGCCCATCTGGATCGGCGCGAAGCAGCCCCGCATGCTGCGGCTGGTCGCCAAGTATGCCGATGCCTACAACACCGTCTGGCACCGCGACCCGTCGGCCGTCGTCGAGCCGTTCGCCCGGCTGGATGCCGCCTGCGCCGAAGTCGGGCGCGACCCGGCCACGATCCAGCGCACGTCTGGCACCCACGTCATCGTGCCGGACGCGGGCGACGATGCGGATGCGCCGGCAACGGCCTTGACCGGCTCCGCGCAGGCGATCGCCGAACAGTTGTGGGCGTTCCACACGGACGGTGGCGTGACGCACATGACGATGATCCTGGACCCGTGGACGACGCGAGGCGTGGAACAGTTCGGGAAGGTCATCGAAATCATCAGGGGCCTCGAGCGGACAGCAGCGAAGGCATAAGCTCACCGTTCTGTCGTCATAGCCAGGCGCATGACCGGGCCATGACGACAGCACGGACAGGGAGTTGTGAGTGACGGCGAGGAACCCGGCGTGGCGGCCGGTCATCGGGGAGCGGGTGGTGCTGGTGGCGACTGGCGAGACCGGGACCGTCTTGCAGCTTGCGCCCACCGAATGGGGGCTGCTGTGCGACATCGCTCTGGATCCGTGGCCGGCGCTGGGGCGGGCGGCCGAGCGCCGCGTGCACGCCTCCACCGAGCTGCGTCCGCTGACCCCGTAGCCGCTGCCGGGGCGTCCCCAAACGGCACCAGCCGCCGAACATCATCCTTAACACGGCCCGTCGCAACGTGTCTACCCTGCTCGCGTGTCATGTGGCCTACGCGGGCGCTGAAGCAGTCCGGCGCGGTGACGTACCAGGGTCCGAAATAGCCC
>JBBQBU010000013.1:0-26009 GCA_038318015.1 Chloroflexota bacterium
CGACCTTTCCTGCATGATGTGTGGCCGCATGGTTGGGCAAATCATCGATGGCAGAGTCGTGCACCGCGCGGGCTGCGGCGGCCAGTTGCGTGTGGATCGCGGGTTGCTGCGCTGTTGTCGGTGTGGCGGGTCCGTGTACCGCGAGCCCGTGTCTACGTTGACTGCCCGCTGACGTAGCCGCGTGTCGCCGCTCTTTGCGGCGGCACGCGGCTGTTAGATGCTTTCTCGCGCCCCTTCGACCGTGTACGCTGTCGGTCGGAGGGGAGCATGCCGTCAACGAGTGATCCGCCATTTCGGTGCCTGCTCGTGGCGAATCGCGGCGAGATCGCCGTGCGCGTCATCCGGGCCTGCGCCACGCATGGCATCCGGTCGGTGGCCGTCTTCTCGGAGGCCGATCGCGACGCGCTGCACGTCCGCCTCGCCGACCACGCCTATCTGATTGGCCCCGGTCCGGCCGCCGACAGCTACCTGTCGATCCCGCGCGTGCTTGACGTGGCGCGGCAGGCCGGCGCGGACGCCATTCACCCTGGCTACGGCTTCCTATCTGAGCAGGCGGCCTTCGCCGAGGCGTGCGCCGCTGCCGGCATCGTTTTCGTCGGTCCGACGCCGGCCGCCATGCGCCTGCTGGGCGACAAGGCGGCTGCTCGTCATCTGGCGGCGCAAGTCGGCGTGCCGACTGTCCCCGGCTACGACGGCGCGGCGCAGGACGAGGCGACGCTGACGACTGAAGCGACGCGTATCGGCTACCCGATGCTGGTGAAGGCGGCGGCCGGTGGCGGCGGTCGCGGCATGCGGGTCGCCGGTTCGGCTGACGCGCTGGCGGGGGCGCTGGCTGCCGCCCGGCGCGAGGCCCTGGCGGCGTTTGGCGACGGCTCCCTGCTCCTTGAGCGCCTGCTGACTGATGTGCGGCACATTGAGGTGCAAGTGCTGGGCGACCACGACGGCGCGCTGGTGCACCTGGGCGAGCGCGACTGTTCGGTGCAGCGGCGGCATCAGAAGGTGGTCGAGGAGAGCCCGGCCCCCGGCCTGTCGCCCGACGTGCGGGCTGCCCTCGAAGATGCGGCGCTGCGGATCGCGCAGGCGGCGGGGTACACGAACGCCGGCACCTGTGAGTTCCTGGTGAGCAGCGTCGGGCAGTTCTGGTTCATCGAGATGAATGCTCGCCTGCAAGTGGAACACTCGGTGACTGAGGCTGTGACAGGTATCGACCTCGTGCGGGCACAGTTAGACGTTGCGGCAGGACGACCATTGCCCTGGCGTCAGGAGGAGATCGTATCTCGCGGCCACGCCATCGAGTGCCGCCTATACGCCGAAGACCCAGCGCACGACGACCTGCCGGCGACTGGCCGCCTGATCCGGTTTCGGCCACCGGCCGGACCTGGCCTGCGCCATGACGTTGGCTACGCGGACGGCGACCTCGTGCCGGCCCACTACGACACGATGCTCGGGAAGTTGATCGCCCACGGGCCTGATCGGGCCGCCGCCATAGCGCGGGCGCGGGCGGCCCTCCTTGCGTACGACATCGCGGGCCTGCCAACAAATCGGCGGCTGCTGACAACGATCCTAGATCAGCCGGCGTTTGTCGCTGGGACCGCGACGACGGCGCTGCTCTCGTCGCTGCCCAGCGTGACGGGCGCTGACGCAATCGCTCCGCCCGAGGCACTGGCGGCGGCGGTTGCCTGGACGCTGGCCGCGCCGACGCCGAATCAGGGCGGTACTGGTTCGGCGTCGGACGGCTGGCACCAGATTGACTCCTGGGCGATTGCCGGGCAGGGCGTCGTCGGGTACTGGCTGGCCGGGCCAGACGCCATGCTACAGGCCGTCGTGGCGGACCAAGAGGCGCGGCACAGTTGGCAGGTACGCGTCAGTGATCGCGCGTTCCACGTCACGGTGGCAGATGTCCAGGTCGGTGATGTGCTGGTTCGACCAGGCGACGACCGGCCTGGATCTCATACAGCCAGCCAGGCCGGGTCGGCTGCGTCTGCGTCTGCACTTCCAACGCGCTGCCGAGTCGCCTGGGCCGGGCAAAACATCACGGTGATCCTCGACGGCCATCACCATCTGATTCGGCGGGCCGCGCCGCCGGCCGCCGACGCCCGAGCAGGGGTTGGCCTGTCCAGCGGCGCATCGTCCGTTGTGGCACCGCTGCCGGGCCGGGTCGTCGGGGTACTGGTCGCTGCTGGCGACCACGTGGCCGACCGTCAGCCGCTCATCATCGTGGAAGCGATGAAGATCGAGAGCACGCTGGTCGCCCCACGCGCCGGTACGATCCACGCCGTCTCCTGCGGGCCCGGCGATGCCGTCGCGGCGGGGCAGGTGCTGGTAGAGTTAGCGATACCATGAACGCGATCTCTGATTTACCGCCATTTCTCTTCGCCCGGTGGGACGCTGACGACGCTCTCGATGCGCTGCACCTGGCGGGCCTTGACATTGACCATGTCGAGCAGGCCCGCTGGCCCGCGAGCGCGCCGCAGCCGCGCACGCAGCGGCAGGCGTTCACATTCCGCAGCCCCGGCGTGGTTGACCCGCACTTGCTGTTGATCTTCGACTTGGCGCCGGCGCTTGAGGCGTGGCGGCTTTGGCTGGTGCGCTACTGGAAAGCCCGGCCCTACCTGAGCATCCATGACAACGTGCTGCTGCTGGTGAGTCGAGATCTGCCTGAACGCGATGCGGCGGTCTTCCACAGCGCACTGGGCCAACTCGGGCATGTCCTTGCGCTGCCAGCGCAGACTGCGCCATCGGTAGCGCCATCGCTGCCGCCGGCCGACGCTCCGCACGTGCCGCAGCCCCAACCATCGGCGCTGTGGTTCTCGCCAGATGCGCCGCATGGGTAAGCGCGACGCTCAGGGTGAATCAGTGTTCCGCCGCCAGCGACGACCGAATGCTGACGTGAGGTGCGCCGCATGAGTGGTGGGACGGATTCCCAGGCGGAGGGAGCTACCAGCCTGCGCCTGAGCATGGTGCAAGAGATCTATGATCTTGCCATCGAAGCGGCGGGCGAGGTCTGGCCGACGCCGGCGCGTGCGCTCGGCTATCTGCTTGAGCGCGGCGCGGATTTCCTTGCCGGCAATGCGGCGCTGCCTACCATTGTTGGGGATGCCTCATCCGACCTGTTGAGCGCGCTGCACAGCTACCGCGAAGACTTGCTGCTGGTGCAGGCACTCTACCTGCTGTCGCGCGACGTCACCTTTGCGCTGACCGAGTCGAGCACGGCAGCCGAAACCGAGTGGGTACGCCTGGCAGATCGCCACATCGAGATCCGGGCGCAGATCGTTGAGCGCCGCCGCGAAGAGGAGCAACTGAAGCGCCACCTGGTGGCGTTAGGTGGCAGCACGGTGCCGCTACCGGAGCACGGAGAGTTGCCCGTCACCTGGGGTGACCGACCGCGTAAGGGCCGGGGTATGTTCGACCATCTGTTTGATGGCGTCATTCGCGACGAGCACGAGGTCCGCGTCGAGCCAACTGTGCTGGCGGCGGCCGACGCGGCGGTGTCGGCGCGCGGCTGGCACGAGGAGTGGGGCGACGATGCCCGGCTGCTGGTGCTGACCCACGGGCTATCGCTGGTGCTACGAGAGCATGAGGCCGACGAGATCGACCCGGACGATGACGATTCCGTGCATGACGGGCACGACGCCGCGCGCAGTCGGCTGATGGCACTCGAAGGCCGGTACTCGACGCTGCGCCGCCGCCTCGTTGAACTGCGGCACAACAATCGCATCCTCGGCTGGCGCATCACGGCCCTGGAGGTCGAAACGGCTGGCATGTTGCGGCGGCTCGACCAATTCCTGATGGACCGCGATCGCCTGGAAGCCGAGATCAACCTGCGCCGTGCGGCCGGGGCCACGATTGCGGCACCAAACGAGCAGGCGACGCAGTTGGGCTGGCGCGACCGACTGGGGCGCTTGTTCGGCCGCCCCAACTAGTGGGTCACGTCGTATTTGATTGGGGATGCGTCAATCTGGTCGGATCCTCAACTATATGGAGCGTGACCCACTAGTCGGTCCGAGCGCAAATGCGTGACACGACGCAGGCGGGCAGTTGCCGCACGCGGTCCCACTGCCCCAACCCGAACCCGAGCGGAATCAGCTGCGCTCGGGCTTCTCGCCGCCGGGGCTGCCACGGCCCAGGTCGCCGAGGTCGAGCGTCTCGATGAAGTCTTTGAAGACGCTCAACTTGGACTCGTCCACGACTTCAGCGGGGGTACTCCGTGGCTCGGGCGGCGTCTCGTCGCTGTCGGCGTCGTTCTCAAAGACCATGCCAGCCTGATCGAGCACCGAGTCCTCAACGAAGATCGGCACCTTCGCCCTGATCGCCAGCGCAATCGCGTCGCTCGGACGTGAATCGACCTCGACGTGCCGACCATCAGCATCGACGATCAGCTTCGCAAAGAACGTCTCGTCCGCCAACTCGTTGATGACGACTTGCGTCACCTTGCCGCCTAGCGCCGCAATCACCGAGCCAAGCAGATCGTGGGTCAGCGGACGCGAGACTGGCACGTTCTGCATCGGGATCGCGATAGCATCGGCCTCAAAGTGCCCGATCCAAATCGGCAGGTACCGTTGCGCCGCCTTCTCCTTGAGCATGACCACGCGCTTGTAGTTTGTCATGTTCACGCGGATGCTCTCGACAAGGACCTCGATCACGGTACGCTCCTTGAGAAGCCTGAGGCCGCGAGCGGTTCGCCAGAGCGACTCGCCTCAGCCCGGGCGACACACTCGGTATTGTACACCCGGCCCGGAGGACGGTACAGCATCGTGCGGGTAGCGGACTACACCATTCAGACGCAGATGCGACAGAGCAAGATCAGTACGGCGGGGCGATGTCAACGTCATAGTCGCGCCGGCTCCTGCTGCCGGTCGCTGCAGGCGCAACCGGCGCTTCGGTCGCCGGTGCCGAGACGGGTGTGACAGCCAGCACTGGCGGTGCCTCGGAAGGCTCGACTGCCGATGCTGGCGACGGCGGTGCCGGCTCAACCACCGGGGCGCTGTAGGTGTCGTAGGCGGGTGCAGCGTCGGCCACCGGGGCTGGAGCCGGTGCCTTCGCAGTCTTCCGATCCTCGATCTCCAGGCTCAACGTGCGGTTGAACTCACTGGAGAGATCCGAGGTTGTTCGCCGAAAGTCACGCACCACGCGACCGACCTGACCGGCGATCTCTGGCAGCTTGCCCGGCCCGAAGATGACCAGGGCTAACACCAGGATCACCATCAGCTCCATCGGCCCCATACCGAGGAAGTTCACGACCAGCCTCCCTTGTCAGGCCGACGGTCACGACGCCGGAATCCTGGCTACTACGGCTAGTATACCGCTGCCCTCCGCTACCGAGGCCACTAACGGTCATGCATTGCCGGGTACGTCGCCCGCAACGCCAGTGATCGCGGCCGGCGGCAGCAGCAGCGCGGCTGCCGTCTGATCGTGATTGGCCTTGTCCGGCTCGGGGCTGAGCGATGAGCCGAACGCCGTCAGCGTGCCGCGCTCCACGCGAAACGCCTTTGTGCGTGACAGAATGCTCGGGCCGAAGTCGTGCAGATCCGTCGTCGTGATGATCGTTTGCCCCGCCTGCCCGGCCTGATTGAGCACGAAGCCGCGCCGCACCGGGTCCAGTTCTGACAGGATGTCGTCCAGCAGCAGAATCGGACGCTCCTCGGTCTGGGCGCGCATGAAACGGGCTTCGGCAAGCTTCAGGGCCAGGACGGCCAGGCGCTGCTGGCCGCGCGAGCCGTAGTCGTGCAGGTTTACGCCGTCCACCATGAACTGGAACTCGTCACGGTGTGGCCCGACCAGCGACACGCCCGCATCAACTTCGCGGCTCAGCGTCTCCTCGACGCGGGCGGCGTACAGCGCCGGCAGTTCGTCCAGCGGGCCGGCGAGCGCCAGGGGATCATGCGTCGTCGGCAGGTAGCACAGTTGCAGGTCTTGCTGGCTCCCGCCAAGCTCGCGATAGAGCGGGGCGAGGCCGGCGTTGAGTAGCGCCACCGTCTCCAGCCGCCGGGCGACGATGTAGCTGCCCAGGCGCACCAGCTCCGACGACCAGAATTCCAGGGCTGTGCGTGGCTGGCGGCGTTCGCGGACCTGACGCAGGAGCGTGTTTCGCTGCACCAGCACGCGGTTGAATCGCTGGAGCGCCCGCAGATAGTTACCGTTCACCTGTGACACCGTGATGTCCAGATAACGACGCCGCATGGATGGCGCCCCAGCGACGAGCGCCACATCGTCTGGCGTGAACAGCACGACGTTGACCTGCCCGATCAGTTCGACTGCTCGTGTAGGCAGGCCGTTGACTTTGACCTGCTTGCTGACTGGCCGAATCGACGGCACCACGTTGTCCACGTCATTTGGGATCGCTGCGCCCTCGTTCTCGGCCTTAATCAGGATCTCGACATGGCGGTCGCCGTCCTCGCGCCTGATGCGGGCTTCGAGGCGGGCGAACGGAATCAGGTCGCGCCGGGCGTTCCAGTGGACCAGTTCGCGGTCATTACTCGTCCGCGGCGAGCGTGTCGTCGCCAGGAGGTAGATGGCTTCCAGAACGTTGCTCTTACCCTGGCCGTTCTCGCCCACCAGCACCGTGATCGGATCGCCTGGCGTGAGGGCGAGCCGCACATAGTTCCGGAAGTTGACGAGCATCAGCTCGCGGAGCAGCACGCCGTCCCTCGCTCTGACCGCTGATCCGGCAGCGCGTGGCAGACGGACGAAATGGCCGCCGCGTGAAGGCGCGAACGAAGCCACGGTCGTAGGTACTCGTTAGATTGTAGCGGTGGAGGTGCACGTAACGGGCCAGGCGTTCGCACGAGACGGGTAGCGATGCGCCAGCACCACTCCCAACCAGCCTTGTGCGGTCGGCTGTAATGGGCCTGTGACACGGAGACACCCACCCGCCCCGAGATTGACAGTTGACGCTGATATACTCGGACCGCGCACCGGCCGGTTCGGTGCCGCCTGAACTTCCAACGCTGCGATGAACACCGACCGGAGAGATCCGTGATGCGAGTCACGCACCACCTGGCAATGCTCAGTCTCCTCGGCGTGATGACGCTCAGCAGCGTCAGCGCGCGTTGGAGCGAGACTGCGACACCGGTCGTGCTGGTAGCTGCGGCCCCGACGCCCATCATCAACACATCTGCGCCGAATGTCTTCGCGCCGCAGTCGGCACCTGTTGGGTCGGGCGGCAACCTGCCGCTTTCGGCTGCGCCCAGCCCGACCGCGCAGGCTGCCCAGTCCAGCACCAACGTGATTGCTGTCGTGCCGCCGCCGGCCGCCGACGTTCCGCGCAACTGGGTGCAGAACTTCCGCCCTACCGACGTGTTCGACGGGCCCGGCCCTCAGGCTGCCAGCCTCGGCTCGGTCGGGCAGTTTACGACGCTTGAACTGGTGGAGCAGTCCGACGCCGGCCGGTCGAAGCTGTTCGACCCGGGGCGCGGCGAGGGCCGGCTGCCGGGCTTCGTCTGGGCGAATCTGGGCGATTTTGGTCCGTCAGGCCCGCCCAAATACCTGTACGAACTGGCGAAGGACGGCGCTACCGAGGCCATTGCCGGTAGGCGCGTGCCCGAGCGCACCACCACTGCCTGGCCGCCGCTCCCGAACGGCGAGAGCGCCGTGATGCTGGACGGCGAGTCGGGCGCGCTGCTCTACGCCAAATCGGCACATGCGCGGCTACCCCAGGCCAGCACCACGAAGATCATGACGGCGCTGGTGGCCCTGGAGAACGGCAAGCTAGACGACCGCGTGACCGTGGACGTGAACAGCGAGCAACTCTACCTCACGACCGAGAGTACGGTGATGGGGTTGATGCCGGGCCAGACGGTCACACTGGAGACGCTGCTGTACGGGCTGATGCTCTCCAGCGGGAACGATGCGGCCATAGCCATCGCGAAGCACGTCGGTGGGTCAGAGGCCCGCTTCATCGAGATGATGAATGCGAAGGCGAAGGCGATGGACCTGCGCGATACCCAGTTCAAGAACCCGCACGGCCTGGACGCCGATGGGCACTATTCCAGCGCGTTCGATCTGGCGGCGATGGCGCGCTACGGCTTCCGGAATCCGACGTTTTATAGTCTGTCGATGACGCGGCACTGGAACGCGGACGGCTTTGACCTCTGGAACTTGAACAAGCTGTTGAACGCATATCCGGGGGCTGACGGCGTGAAGCCGGGCTTCACCGATGCCGCCGGGCGGTGCCTGGTCGGGTCGGCCGTGCGCGACGGCCGGCGGGTCTTCGTGGTGGTGCTCAAGAGCGCCGACCCGACCGGTGACAGCCGTGGCCTGCTTGACTACGCGTTCGACGGGTTCCGCTGGCCGACCTGATCCGCACGCCGGGAGACCTCCGCGAGACTCGGACGTTGTGAGTATGGGGCTGTCACCGTGGCAGCCGCGCCGGGCAGCCGTAGAACGAAGGCAGCAATGCTGACCGGACCGCAGCAGACGACGCGCCCGCCGGCGTCGCGCGAGAATTGGCCGTGGTGCCAGTGTCGTCGTGCGAAAATAGGCGGGCGTGCCGCTGGCACGCCTCTACAAGCACTCCGGATTCCCCGCCCCGAGGTCATTCGCTATGGAACGTCATTTTCTCGGTATTGGCGCGCTCTCGGCCTGTATCAGCGTGGCGGCAGGCGCGTTCGGCGCGCACGCTCTCACCGGCATGGTCACGGCCGACCGCCTGCTCGTCTGGGAGACGGCGGCACGCTACCAGATGTACCACGCGCTTGGCTTGATGATCGTGGCCTATCTCGCATCGCAGAAGGCGGCCGGCGCTGCCCGCCTGAGCGGCTGGCTATTTCTGGCCGGCACCGTCATCTTCAGCGGCAGCCTCTACGCGCTGGTCATAACCGGCGTGACGATCCTGGGTGCCATCACCCCGATTGGCGGCGTGGCGCTGATTGCCGGCTGGCTGGTGCTGGCCTGGAGCGTCTGGCGACGCTAGTCGGCTGCCCGAGGTGCCGCACAACGACACGGCACCTCGGGCGTGGACACGTGCCTACACGGATCTACGACTGATCGAACCGCCAGCGCGTGACACTCCCTGGAAACTCGGTCCAGCCGAACGCCACGGTCGCGCGGACACGCCACAGGCCGCCCCGGTCCCAGGTGTCTGCCGTTGGGGCGTACTTGGGGCCGTATTTGGCTGCCAGCGCCGCTGCCAACTGCTCGGCAATCTCTTGCGATGGTGTGCCCTGGTACACCGCTTCGTCCTCCAGGATCACCACCTCGTCGCCGCTCTCCAGGTTCACCACGATGTTGGAGTTCGCCGCGAGGTTGCGCCCTCGTCGCGTCTCCGGGCTGCCGTCGAAGTAGAGCACGCCGTCCACCCACGCGCCCCAGGCCGGCATCGCGTGGGGTCGGCCATCCGGCCGCGTCGTGTGAAACCAGTAGTTCCTGGCTGTCGCGAGGCGCTCCACCGCCCACGACCAATCCAGCAACCCCTCGTCATGCTCCGGCACGCCATAGTCCGTCGGCATCGCTGGCCGCCCGGTCACGATCAGTCCCGTGCCGCTCGCCTTCGCTGCGTCTGTCACTCGTGTCCTCCCCGTGAACGGTATCTGCACCCGGCCGCGCCGATCCGCATGGCCGCAGTCTCACGATACGCCGAGATATAGGACATCCTCTGTCATGTTCGGCTGATACGATCAACGACCTCATGATGGTCCGTTGGCCATCGTGGTGAGCAGAGGGTCGGGCAATGGAGTGGCGTCGTGCGGGCTGACCGGCTGCTGTCGATCTTGCTCTTGCTGCAATCGAATCAGCGGATGACCGCGACGGCGCTGGCTCGCCGCCTGGAGGTGTCGCCGCGCACCGTCCAGCGCGACATGGAAGCATTGAGCCTGGCCGGTGTGCCCGTCTATGCCGAGCGCGGGGCTGGCGGCGGCTGGGTGCTGCCGGAGTCGTTCCGAACGGACCTGACCGGGCTGACCGGCACTGAGCTTCAGGCGCTGCTGGTCGCCACGCCGGCCCGCCTGCTCTCTGACCTCGGCATTGCGAAGGCGTTTGATTCGGCGCTGGTCAAGCTGCTGGCGTCGCTGCCGGCCGTCGCCCGCCGCGACGCCGACCTGATGCGGCAGCGCATTCTGGTAGACGGCGCAGGTTGGCACCAGGCACCCGACGCCGTACCGGCGCTGGAGCTTCTACACGAGGCGTTGTGGCTCGAACGGGCGGTGCGGATCGTCTATGCGCGCCGCGACGACGAAGCCGTCGAGCGACACATGGACCCGCTCGGACTGATGGCGAAGGGCCGACTATGGTACCTCGTCGCGGCGGTCGGCGGCGATTTCCGGACCTACCGAGTGTCGCGGATACAGCAGGTCGAGGTGCTGGCGCTGCCAGCCGAACGCCCGCCCGACTTCGACCTGGCGGCGTTCTGGGCCGCGTCGTCGGCGCAGTTTGTGGCGAACTTGCCGCGCTTCCCGATCACCGTCCGCGTCCACGCCGAGGCCGCGCGTCGCCTTTGGATTCCCGGTGCCTACGCCCGCATCGAACGCATTGGCCCGCCCGAGCCGGACGATTGGCACACGGCAGACTTACTCCTCCAGACCGAGGACGAGGCGTGCAGCTACGTGTTGGGATTTGGGAACAGGATGCAGGTGCTGGAACCCGCGAGCCTGCGGATGCTGGTGCGCCGCCGGGCCGCCGAGATCACCGCCCTTTACGACACGCTGGACGCACCGACCGGCGCGTTCCGTGCTGTGCCGCCATCCTGAGTGGTCCCGGCGTCCTCCAGTCCGATTGCCAGCGGCAGCGGCAACTGCACCGGACGGCCGGCAGGCAGCAGGCGGGCTGCGCGTACCCCGATCAGGCGCACAGAGCGGGCGCGATCCCAGTGCCGGCGCATCAGCGCGGCTGCCGCCAGCGCAATATCGTCAGCGGTGGCCGTAGGCACGGTGAGGCGCATCTGCCGCGTGAGTGTCTCAAAGCTGGCGTACCGCAGCTTGATGGCCACTTCGCCGGCGTGCAGCCCGTCCTGCTGAAGCCGCTCGGCCAACTCGGCGGCCTGCGACCGGACCTCTTGCCACAGTTGCCGCCGATCCAGCGTGTCGTACGGAAAGGTGTGCTCGGCCGAATACGATTGGGCTGGGCGGTCTGGTTCAAGCGGCGAATCGTCGTGGCCGTGCGCACGGTCCCAGAGGCCGCCGCCGTGGCTCACGCCGAGCAGTTCGACGAGGCGGTCGCGGCGCTGGGCGGCGATGTCGCCAACGGTAGCCAGTTCGGCCTGGGCCAGTCGCTCGGCGGTGCGCGGCCCGACCCCGAACAGCGAGCGGACCGGCAAGTCCGCCAGAAACGCGGCCTCAGTCCCCGGTGCCACGACGCAGACGCCGCCGGGCTTCGCCTTCTCGGTCGCCATCTTCGCCACCAGCTTCGAGGTCGCCAGCCCGATGGAGATCGAGAGACCGGTCTCTGCCAGGACGCGGGCGCGCAGGTCGTGGAGACTGCCTTCGGCGAACCCGTGTGCGGACCAGTCCAGCCACGCCTCGTCCACCGACAGGTTCTCGATGGTCGGGCTGGCCGCTCGGAGGACGATCATCAGGCGCTCGGAGTAGGCGCGGTACAACTCGTGGCGCGGCGCGACGAACAGGGCGGTCGGGGCGATCCGCAGGGCGACAGCGGCGCTCATGCCGCTATTGATGCCGACGGCACGCGCGGCATTGTTGGCGGTCGTGACGATGGAGCGCGGCGACGTGCGCGGATCGTGCCCGATGACGATGGGGCGGGGGTCGGCTGCCAATTCGGGCCGCTCTAATGCCTCCACGGCAAAATAGAAGCGGTCCGCGTCGCAGTGCGCGATGCACCGATGCTGCGATTCTCGTGGTGGACTGGCTCGATCCATGCGTTTCCCGTGATGCTGTCCCAGTGGTGCAACGTGTCACCGCCGGCCTGGACGCGCCGCCAGTCACAGGAGTGCGGCGTCGGAACCCGGCGGTGAGGCCGCGCGGCATCTGTGCATCTTTCAAGACGTGTGACCGCACGCCGAGATCTGCCCAGGAGCATGCTCCATGATCCCGCCCCCGCCCGATGGTCAGCCGCCGGCAGATCGTTTCACGGCGTTCCCGTCCCGTCAAGACCCGTTCCGCCAGACGCTCATCCGGCACATTGACCGGCGCATCGCCGCCGTCGCGCACCTGAGCATCGGATTTGGGGTGGTTGTCGGCGTCGGCTTTCTCCTGGGCATTGCCATCAACATCGTGATCTGGCTCCGAAGCAAGCGGTCGCCGTTCGTCGAACTGCACGCGGAGCAGGCCGGGGCGTACCAACTCAGTGTGCTCCTCATCAACATCGTCGTGGTGGCGGTCTGGCTGGCCGGGGCGGGCTACCTTGCGATTGGTGGCTCGTCGGTCCAGATCGGCAGCGTGACGCTCAATCAGGTGTTGATGGGCCTGGGCTGCGTGATGGTGCCGGCGTTTGTGCTCTGGTTCTTCGGCACGATCTTTTATGGGCTGTACGGCGGTCTGCTGATCGCTGCCGGCCGCGACTTCGCGTACCCGATCTTCGGGCCGTGGGCGCAGAGGCGGCTGGAGCGGCACCGTCGGGCGTCGGCATAGGTGCCGATAAGTTCAGGAAAGCGCGGCGATGCGTCGGCGCTGGACGAGCCGGCGCGCAGCCAGCCGCCCGCCGAGTGCCACGAGGACGACCAGCCCGACGACGGCCAAGATTGGTGCGAGCAGCGCCAGCAGGGTCAGGCCAACCGCCCCGATATCTTCGACGATTGAGGCGACCGGGCCGCCAATGCCCATCGTCGCCACGTTGATGACTGGCCGCGCCAGCGCACGTAGCGTGTGGATCCCGCCAGCCGTCAGCAGCCCGACCAGGATGGCGAGGCCCGGCGACAAACTCTCGATCATCGAGTTCTGACTGGCGAACAGAATCGCGCCTGCTCCGAGCGTCAGCGGCGTCTGGATCACCTGGACGACCGAATCCGCGCCGGGGATCTTGTCTGCGGCAATCTCGCCAACCGCAAGGACCGCCAGCCCGCCGAGCGCGATATCTGACGCGAGAGCGTCGAACGGCGCGGCCAGGGTCAGCAGGCCGATGCGGGCCAGCATGCCGACGATCAGGAGCGGCAACGTCGCGTTGAGGCCAGAGGCTGCCGCCAGCCCGAAGGCGCTCGCCGTACCAAGTAGCAGCGGGTCCATGGGCCTCCTCTCCGAGCGGACGCGCGGGCTATTCCCATGCGCCGTACATCGCCGATGCGTGAGCCGTCCTTCGCTGGTGACTTGTGGCGGCGGACCACTATCAACTCTGACGCCGAACCGTGGTGTGCAGTTCCCGTGCCGGTCAGGCCCGTGCCGCCTGCGAACGCTGTGATGCGTAGTTGGGACGGCTCCGCACGCTGATCCGGCAGACCGTGGCACGAGTTGTGCGACGGAGAGGTTACAGAATCAAGACTTTGCCAGGGACGAGGCGCACCATGATTCATGCAGATCTGTCACGTGCACGCAATGACGATGCCGCGTCGGCGTCGCGTCGGACGATCATGCTCGTTGACGATGACCCGTCCGTCGCCGGGCTTGTCCGCGAAATTCTCGAGGGCGAAGGGTACGGCGTCGAGACGGTGGGCACCGGCAGCGCCGCCGAGACGATGATTGAGCGGGTGCGTCCAGACCTCGTGATTCTCGACATCATGCTGCCTGACGCCGACGGCCTGATGCTCTGTGCCCGCCTGCTCGGTCAGTGGCCCGCGCCGGTGATCATGCTGAGCGGCTCACGGCGGGAGAGCGACCGCATTCTGAGCTTACGGCTCGGGGCCGACGACTTCATTGCCAAGCCGTTTGATACGTTTGAACTGGTCGCGCGGGTCCAGGCCGTGTTGCGCCGCTCTCCACGCGAACTCGGCATGCCGTCCACGTCGCCGCTGGCCCCAGCGTCCGGCATAGCGCCGCTCCGGGAGTCTCAGCCGTCAGGAGGCGTGCGCAACGGCAAAAGTACCGAGGCTCCGATCACAAACGGTGCGCTGACGATTGACCCACGCCGGCGCACGGTGACCATCGGTGGCTCACCGGTGCAGCTTACCCCGACCGAGAATCGGCTGCTGACGGCGCTGGCAAGCGACGCCGAACGGGTCTTCAGCCGTGACGAGTTAGCGGGCGTGCTGTGGGGTTATGAGTCGATGGGTGAAAGCCGCGCGGTGGATGTCCACATCAGGCGGCTGCGTGTCAAGCTTGAACCGTTCGGCGAGGAAGCGCCGCCGATTGTGACGGTGCGTGGCTTCGGCTACAAGCTGGGCGCTGGTGAACAGACCGACGCTGACTGATGCGCGACCCTATCGGAACCGTTGACGAACCAAGAATAAGGCGCACGAACCGTCGTTCGTGCGCCTTCTTGTGTTTAGTCCTGGCGACTTAGAACGTCGTGGTGCAGGACTTGTGGTAGTAGACCGTCTTGCGCGGGTACGCCATGACGATCGGATACAGATCCTTCTTCAGGATCGGCTGGTCCTTCGTCGGGCAACTCGACGCGGTGCAAAAGCGGTTGGATGCCTGCGCGCCGATCAACTCGCGGAGGCGAGCGCGCTCCTGAGCAGTCTGGTTCTTATTCTTCTCGGCCATCTCGCCCTCCCTGGTGCCGCCCCCGTGGCTTGGGGAGCAGGCGCGCACGTCGGTAGACATGCGGGGACGCGGCTCATGGCCGCGTCAGGGTGTAGTGTACCAGAGGAACAGCCCGAGATGCCCAAAGGGGTCGGCACCGCGCGCTGGCCCCGTTCGCACCCCGCAGTACCCTGTGAGCCGAGCGATTGTTGATTGCCGACCGAACGGTCACGTAGTATCGGCCACAAGCGTTGCCGCGCCGATGTGGCCGCTCGCCAGTGGCAGGTCGCATGTCGGCGGTTGCATGATCCCGACCGGGCGGCACCGACTACCGCAACCCCAAGCATGAGGACGGAGAGCGTCGAAGATGGTGCA
This sequence comes from Chloroflexota bacterium, assembly GCA_038318015.1. Lineage (GTDB taxonomy): Bacteria > Chloroflexota > UBA6077 > UBA6077 > JACCZL01 > JADZEM01. The sequence goes on from JBBQBU010000013.1 coordinate 14,877, forward strand.
GCAGACGCAGGAAATGACACGCTCCGAACGGTATTTCGAGGAAGCCAAGAAGGTGCTACCCGGCGGCGTCACGGCGGCGGCGCGGCTCCATCGCGGGACTGGCAGGCCGTTCGTCGCCGCGCGCGGGGCCGGCTCGCGCATCTGGGACGTGGACGGCAAGGAGTACATCGACTTCTGCACGTCGTTCGGCGCGAGCCTGCTGGGGCACGGGCATCCGGATATTGTGGCCGCCGTCAACGAGGCGATGGCGCGCGGCGTGCTCTGCTCGTTCGAGCTTGAGGAGCAGGGCGAGGTGGCCCGCCGCCTCACCGAGATGGTCCCGAGTGCGGAACTGGTGCGCTTCACCACGTCCGGTACCGAGACGACCTGGCACGCCATCCGCACCGCGCGCATGTTCACCGGCCGGGACATCATCGTGAAGTTCGAGGGCCATTTTCACGGCTACCACGACTACCTCGGCTTTAGCACCTGGCCCTCGCCCGAGCAGGCCGGGCCGCCCGACCAGCCGGCGACCATCCCAGAGAGCGGCGGCATTCCGGCTGGCCTCCAAAGCTACGTCATCGTGCTGCCGTTCAACGACCCCGAGACGCTGGAGCGGACGTTGCGCGCCCGCGCCGATGAGATCGCCGCCGTCATCATGGAGCCGATCAACTTCAACTCCGGTGGCATCCTGCCCGACGCCGGCTTCCTCCAGACGCTTCGGGCGCTGACGCGTGAGCTTGGCATCGTCCTGATCTTCGACGAGATCCTGTCAGGGTTCAGGACCGGGCCAGATTGCGCGCAGGGCTACCTCGGCGTGACGCCCGACATGTGCACGCTCGGGAAGGCGATTGGCGGCGGGCTGGCGCTCAGCGCGTTCGCTGGCAGCCGCGAGGTGATGGGGGCCGTGTCGCCGCTCGGGGGGGCCGTCCACAGTGGTACGTTCAACGCCCATCCGTTGCCGATCCTGGCTGCCAATGCGTTCCTGAAACTGGCTGAGCAGGCCACGTTCTGGGACCACTTCGCGACGCTGCAAGAGCGACTCTACCCCGGCCTGCGCGACATCTTCGCGCGGACCGGGCTGCCGATCCAGGTGCAGGCAGTTGGCAACCGCTTCTGCCTGAACTACGGCATGACCGAGGAGCCGAAGAACTACCGAGACTCCATGCAGTACGACAAGGCGCTGGCGGCTCGTTTCGCGACAGTGGCGCAAGAAGAAGGCGTCTACTTCCATACGTTGTGGCACTCTGGGCTGTCGGCGATGCACACGCTGGCGGACATCGACGAGGCGCTGGAGCGCATCGGGAAGGCCGCGAAGCGAGTGGCCGCCGCACCGGCCTGACGCGCACTGGCGCCGAGCCGCCATGACGTGCGGCCCGGCGCTCAATCCGCCCCTACGTCGTATGAGGAGGCGGCTTCGCACGGAAGTGTGCCGCAGGGCACACTCAGGCCGTTCCGGGCTGGACAGCCCCACGGTTCCGCTCGTGGTCTACTCGGTCCATGGATGCAAGCGGATCAGGAGGGGCGCGATGCGGCGACTTCGACGCGGACTACTCATGGCAGCGGCGGTGCTGGCCGCGCTGCTGGGCAGCGTCCGGGCCGACCTCGACGGCGCGATGCCCCTCCGCTCGCCGTTCCGCCTGGCCGGTGCCCCTGCCGCTGCCGCCCAGGTTTCGACGCCAGAAGCGACGGTGCGGGCAACAGCAGCCGCTGGTGCGCTACAAGTCCCCGCGAAAGGCCAGACGCTGCCGCCGCTGGTCGCTCGCGTCGTCATGACCTTCGGCGCGACGATTCGCGTGGCACCATCCCTCGATGCCCGCGTCCTGATGAGCACCCGATGTGGCGATGTCTGGCCGGTGCTGTCGGTCAAGGATGGCTGGGTCGCCGTGAAGACCCCCGAGGGCAAGGGCTGGGTCGGCGGCGGCCGCGTGCTCGTCCGCACCGCGCCGGCCGCAACCGACTGCGAGGATGCCCGCTTCCTGCCCCAAGACTCCACTGCGACGGTCCGTGGCGTGTCGGCCTGCCTGCCGTTGCGCCCGCGCCCGTCGTCCGAGGCACCTGCAATCGCGTGCGTGGCGAACGGCCACGACTACACCGTGCTTGATGGACCGCTTGAGGCGAACCCTGGCGAAGACTGGTTTCGCGTGAGCAGCCCGACGACCGGCACCGGCTGGGCGCTTGCTACGTCGCTGTACCCGGAGTAGACGTGTCGCGCGGCGGGACCAGCGCCGCGCGCACCAGTCCGAGCGGCCTATAATCGCCGCCATCAACTGGCGGGGAGTGGCCGTGACGACGATGCGCATTGGCGCGCTCGAGGTGGCGATTGTCCCGGATGGTGCGCTGACCCTCGATCCGGCGCGGATGTTCGGGCGGGTCGCCGAAGCGGATTGGCGGCCGGTCGCTGGCCTTGACGAGCACGGCACGATCCCGGTTGGGGTGAACTGCGCGCTGGTGCGGTCGGGCGACCGGCGTATTCTGCTGGACACGGGCGGCGGGGCGGCGCTGGCCTCCGAGCGCTGCCAGAACTGCGGGCACTTGCTCGACTCGCTGGCGGCGCTCGGTACGCGGCCGGAGGATATCGACACGGTGGTCGTCAGTCACGCCCACTGGGACCATGCGGGTGGCGCGAGCGTGTTCCGTGATGGCCGCTGGACGCCGACCTTCCCGAACGCGACCTACTGGTTCTGGCGTGGCGAGTGGGAATACTGGATGGACCCGGCGCTACCTGACCGCCCGGCCTTCCTGGACGACGTGCTGCCCCCGTTGCTTGCGCACTCTCAGGTCGAACTGGCCGACAGCGAGGTTGAGGTTGCGCCGGGGGTGCGACTCATTGCGGCACCGGGGCACACGCCGGGCCACCTCTGTGTGTCGCTCACGTCAGGTAGCGAGACGGCGGTATACACCGGCGACATGTTCCACCACCCCTCTCAGATTGAACACCCGGAGTGGTCACCGCTGTTCGACGTGCTGCCCGAACTGTCCGCAGAGACTCGCCGCGCCATGTTCGAGCGAGCACGCCGCGAACGCCTGATTTTGCTGACGGCCCACCTGCCGACGCCGGGCATCGCGCGGCTGCCGGCCGGCGGCGGCCTGGAACTGCTGACGTAGCGTTCAAGGCGGCTGCGTGGCGGTCGGGGGCCGGCGGCCACCCACAGACCTACCGACGCGGCTTGAGTCGGTTCTGGAGCAGCACAACTGCTTCGTACGCTGCAATGCCGGCGTGAATCATCGCGTTGAATGGGGCGCTGTGTTGCTGCGCGTAGTGCTTGTCATAAAACCGGCGCATCGCGTCGTAAAAGGCGTGAATCGACGACACTGGCCGCTGGCGACTGCTCTGGCCCTTGTAGTGCAGCACCACCACGGCCGGGTGATAGCGCACCCGCCAGCCGGCCGCCTTGATCCGATAGGCCCAGTCCAGGTCTTCGCCGTACATCCTGAACGCCTCGTCGAACATGCCGACTCGCTCGATGACCTCGCGGCGGATCAGCATGAACGCGCCGCAGACCGAGTCCACGTCAATCGCGGTATCCTCGTCCACGTTCAGCAGGTTGTAGCGGGCGAAGCGCGGGTTGTTCGGGAACAGCTTGGCGAGGCCGAACAGCCGGTAGAAGGCGACCTCCGGGGAGGGGAATGACCGCCGGCAGGCCCGGTCAAGGGTGCCGTCCGCGCGGATCAGCTTCGGCCCGAGCACGCCGATGGTCGGGTCGGCATCCATGACGGCCAGCGTGTCGATCAGCGCGTTTGGTTGCAGTTTCGTGTCGGGATTGAGGATCAGCACGTGCCGGCCGCGCGCCTGTCGAATCGCCAGGTTGTTCGCCGCGCCGTAACCGCGATTCCAGGTGCTCGGGATGAGCATGACCCACGGGAATTCGGCGGCCACCATCTCGTTCGAGCCGTCGCCCGAATCGTTGTCCACCACCCAGACCTCGCCGCGCAGCGCCGCAAGGTCATGATCAAGTGAGCGCAGGCAGTCGCGCAGCAAGTCGCGCACCTTGTAGTTCACGATGACGACTGACACATCGAATTGTGCGGTCGGTGCCGTGTCCTGCGACGTGGTGTTCGGGCCGGTCAGAACCACAAGATCCTCCAGTAGCCGCCGAGGCGCTCACGCAGCAGCGCGCGGCTGATGCGCCCCCGCAGACAGGCCCGTACGGTCCGCGCGAGCCGGTACGTCACGCCCGCGCAGACGATGCCTTTCAGCAGCGCGTAGCCGCCGACGCCGCGATGCCGACGGTAGAAGATCGCCTGACTGCGGTGGAACTCGACCGACATCGCCTCGCTGGCCGCCGATGTGCTGGCCGCACTCACGTGCATGACGCGGGCATCGGGCGTGTAGTAGTTGCGCCAGCCGGCCCGCATCAGCCGCCAGCACAGGTCCGTCTCTTCGTAGTACATGAAGAACGTCGGGTCGAACGCGCCGACTTGCTCCAGCGCCGCCCGGCGAAAGAGCAGACACGCCCCGAGTAGATGCTCGGCCACGAACTCCCGGTCGTACTGTTCGGCGGGGTAGCGACCGTTCGCCACGCTATCAAGCGGCACCAGACTGTCAAAGAAGCCGTAGAACGCCTGCGCCGTGTCGGGGAAGTGGAACGCCGAATGCTGGAAGCGCCCGTCTTCGTACTCCAGGCGCGCGCCAACGACGCCAGCGTCGGGATGGGCAGCGGCGCAGTGCAGCAGCGCCCGTAGCGTGCCTGGCCGCAGCACGATGTCCTGGTTGAGTACCAGTAAAAACGCGCCGCTCGCTACGGCGATGCCCTCGTTGAGGCCGCGCCCGTAGCCCACATTCTCGGAATTCGCCAACAGGCGCACCTGGGGGAACTGCTCGGCCACCATTGCGGCGCTGCCGTCGCGGGACGCGTTGTCTACGACGATCACTTCGGTTGTGCAGCCGTCGGCGTCGGCCAACACGGACGCGACGCACTGTGCTAAAAGATCGCGCCGGTTGTAGCCGACGACGATCACCGAGAGGGTGACGGCCGGGGTTGGGTCGGCGGCAGCCTGCACGGGTCGTAGCGGCGTCGGCTCCGCACGGTTCGGGCGCGGCGGCTGGGGCGACGCCGGATTCGCCGTCAATGGGCGGCCAGGAGCGCGTGCAGATACCGCACCGGCACGCGACGCCGCTGCTGGATGGCTGGCCGGGCGCGGAGGGTACGCGGCAGTTCGCACAGGCCGTCCCACTGGCCGCGCAGCTTGGCCCTGGCTGCCGGTTCGCGGATGTGCCGGACGGACTCGGCGGTCATCCGTAGCTGGGCCAGCACGATGCGCGGCCAGACCCGTCCGAGTAGCTGTCGGGGCATGTTCCGGGCGATCACGCGCAGGAAGTTGCGCCCGCAGTAGTAGCTCGCCAGCGGCCCGCCGCCGGTCGCGCTGAGCATGTGGTAGACGACGGCGGTCGGCACGAAGATGCAGCGGTAGCCGGCCAACTGGCAGCGGAACGCCAGGTCAACGTCTTCGCAGTACATGAAGAAGTCATCTTCGAACAGCCCGACTTCATCGAGCATCGACCGGCGGTAGGCTGCCGCGCCAGCGCACGCCCCGAACACCAACTCTGGCCGGCTGTACCGTCCGTCGTCGCGTTGCCAGACGCCCCGGCTGCCGGGCATACCGTCCAGCCCGTAGAAGTCGCCTGCCGAGTGGATAGTGTCGCGGCGGTCGAACAGGAGGAGCTTGGAGGCCGCCGATCCGGCTTCCGGGTGTGCGATCAGTGCCGCGTGCAATTCCGCCAGCCAGCGCGGATCAGCGTCGGTGTCGTTGTTGAACGTGACGATGATCGGGGCGTCTGACTGGCGGATGCCGACGTTGGTGCCGCCGCCCAGCCCCAGGTTCTCGGGCAGGGCGATGACGCGCACCTCGGGGAACTCGCGCGCGACAAGGCTGAGCGATTCGTCAGTCGAGCCGTTGTCGACGAGAATCGTCTCGAAGTCGGTGAACGTCTGCGCCCGCAGCGACCCGAGACAGGTCCGCAGTAAGTGGGCACCGTTCCAGTTGACGACGATGATGGCAAGTTCTGGCATACGAGTGGGGCCGGCAGGCCGCGCCGATTATACGTGGCACGGCGGCCCGTACGGTCAGTTTCACGCTGGTGAGGCGAGCGGACGGACCGGGACACCGCCCGTGCACCGCGTGTTCAGGTGCCGCGATACGTCCCGAAACTCCAGATATTCCCCTCGGGGTCGCGGACGGCGAAGTCGCGCGAGCCGTAGTCGGTGTCCACCAGTTCGCGCACGACCGCTGCACCGGCGGCCGTCGCTCGGGCGAAGAGGGCGTCAGGCTCATTCGTCACGACGTAGAGCGAGACGTTGCCGGTGGGTAGTCGCGCGAACTCGTCGCCGTCCTCGACTGCGGAGCCGAGCATGACGCCACCGCCGAGTGGCCAGCGCAGCTCGGCGTGACGGATGGCGCGGCCGTCCTCGCCATCCACAACGAGCGTGCGGGTGAAGCCGAACGCCGCTTCAAGGAAGGCCATGGCCGCGTGCGCGTCGCGGTAGTTGAGGCACGGCCAGACGGTGGCCGGCGGCGGAGACGCTTTCGGGAGATCGGAAGTGTGGGGCGCTGCTGTCGTATTCATGTCTTCAGTATTGATCGGGGGCAGGCTGCTCGTCTTGTACCGGTGGGAGGACTTCTGCGAGCCACTCGGTCGGCGTACAGCCCGCCAGCTTCTGCCACTCGTGCACCAGATGGGCGTGATCGAAGTACCCCGCCTGCAGGGCCACGTCGGTGAGGGTCGGCAGGTGTCCACGCTGTATCAGCGAGCGCGAGCGGCCGAAGCGGAATAGCCGGTCAAGCTGGCGTGGCGGGTAGCCGATGTCCTGGCGCAGCCGCTGACTGAGCGTCCGCCGGCTCCACCCGACCTCACGAGCCAGTCGCGCCACGTCGAGGCCGTCAGGACTGTCATGCAGTAGACTCCAGGCGTGTGCGACCTCGGCTGCGGGCGCGAATCGCTCGTGCAGCGTGCGGCCAAGCACCGCGTCTAGCACCGCGAACTTTGCGGGCCAGCCGGCGGCATCGTGCAGGCGCCCGATCAGTTCGCGGCCCCGCGCACCGAGGAGTGCCGTCAGCGGCACGACCTCGCGGACGAGCGCCCCGGCCGGCACGCCCAGCACCACGCCTGCACCAAGCGGTGTCAACTCAATGGCGATGCCATGCTGGCGACCATTGTGTCGGATCGGCGTCCTGCACAGATCGAGGCCACCGACAAAGGCGTCCATGCTGGTGACGCTCGTTCTGCCGACAGGGCGGGCGTCCGCGCCGACCGGCGGCAGCATCTCGACCGGCCCATCCAGGCTGATGATGAACGTCAGCAGGCGGGAGGGTAGCCCCCGATGGATGCCGGCCGGAAATCCCGACATCCGATACCCGATGTACCGTTCGATGTACGGTGCCAGCGCCGGCGATGGGCGGCGGATGGCGACGTCCTGCACCGGGTCAGGCATGAGGCGCGTCCGTTAGGCAGCGCTGCCCGCCAACTCCGCGACACCGACCCACGCTCCGTTGCGGCGTGTGGGTCGGTGCCGGCCGGTGCGGCTTGCGGGTCAGGATGGGTAGCCCGCCATCTGGCGCAGCCGCTTCACGCGCTCCGCAAGTGGCGGGTGGGTGGAGAACAGGCCAGCCAGCGCCCGTCCGCTCAGCGGATTTACGATGAACAGATGCGCCGCCGCCGGGTTCACATCGAGTGGCACCTGCCGCGAGCCCGTCTCCAACTTCTCCAGCGCCGAGGCCAGCGCCAGCGGATCCCCGACGATGTGCGCGCCGGTATCGTCCGCGCCATACTCGCGCGAGCGCGAAATTGCCATCTGAATCAACATGGCGGCGATCGGTGCCAGAATGATCATCGCCAGCGCGGCGAACGGATTGGTGCCCTCGCCGTCGCCGTCGCGGCTGCCCAGACCGCCGAAGAACGCCGCGAACTGGAGCATCTGCGCCAGCATCGTGATCGCGCCGGCGATGGTGGCGGCAATCGAGCTAATCAGAATGTCGTGGTTCTTCACATGCCCAAGCTCGTGGCCCAACACCGCCATCAACTCGTCGCGGTTGAGGATCTGCACGATGCCCGTCGTGACCGCCACGACCGCGTGATCCTTGTCGCGGCCGGTGGCGAAGGCGTTGGGCGACGGGCTTTCCACGATGGCGACGCGCGGCTTGGGCAGCCCGGCGCGATAGGCTAACTCATCGACGATGGCGTGTAGTTGCGGTGCCTCCTCGGGCGACACCTCGCGCGCGCCGGCCATTTTCAGCGCGATGCGATCTGAAAACCAGTAGGAGGCAAAGTTCAGGGCGACGGCCAGGCCGAACGCCAGGATCATGCCGGCGTTGCCGCCCAGCACGCGGCCCATCACGACCAGCAACCCGGTCAGCGTTCCCAGCAGGATGACGGACTTAAGCGTGTTAGACATGTGTGTGCTCCTTCGGAACCGGACCCGACGCAACATCAACGTCAGAAGTAACCTTGATGCGTTCGGGTTCGAACACGTTCACGCTGATATTGTCCGTCATGCTGGCCTGAAAGCCCATTAATCTGCTGTCAGAAATTGATGAGGCCATCGTGAAGTGTTGCCGCCTCCGTCACCATTGGGGGATACACTCTGACCATGAGCGGTGAGCGCCTGTTACTGGTGGATGACGACCCACGCGTCCTGACGGCGGTCGGCCGGCGGCTGCAATATGAGGGCTTTGCGGTGTCGCTGGCGGCCACGGGCGTCGAGGCGCTCGAACTGGCGACCAGCAAAGTCCCGGACCTTGTGATTCTGGACGTGATGCTGCCAGAGATGGACGGCCTGGAGATCGCACGGCGACTGCGGCAGGCCGGCGCCGTCCCGATCCTGATGCTGACCGCGCGTGACGCCATCGCTGACCGCGTGGCCGGATTGCGGAGCGGTGCCGATGACTACCTCGTCAAGCCGTTCGCCTTCGAGGAGCTGTTGGCTCGGATTGAGGCGCTTTTGCGGCGCACCCGGCCGCCCACCATCGAAATCCTGACGTTTGCCGACGTGGAGCTAAACACCCGTACCCGCGAGGTGATGCGCGGCGGCCAGTTCATTGAGTTGACGGCACGCGGCTTCGCCCTGCTCGAATACTTCCTGCGCCACCCCCGTCAAGTGCTGGCGCGCGAGCAGATTTTTCGCGCCATCTGGGGCAGCGACTTCATGGGCGCGTCGAACGTCATCGACGTGAATATTAGTTATCTGCGTGACCGCCTTGAGTCGAACGGCGACCCGCGCCTGATCCATACCGTTCGCGGCATCGGGTACGCGCTCCGCGAGTCGTAGCCGTGCAGCTCAAAGTCGTCCTGGCGCTGCTCCAGGCCGGCATTCTGGCGGCCGGGCTGGCACTGCTCGGCACGCTGGTAGTCGAGGCGTTCGAGCGCAGCTTGCGCACCGACGCCGACGATCTACTGGCCGCCCGCGCTGACGTGGTGGAAGCGAGCGTGCGGGCGTGGGTCCAGGCGACCGGCGACACCGGCGGCGTCCGCTACGTCGAGCCGGACCCGCCAGAGCTAGACGCGTTCGCCGCACCGGGCCTTTTCTTCGAGGTCTGGACCGAAGACGGGCAGCGGGTGTCGGCCTCGCCGGGGCTGCCGCCGAACGGCCTGCCGTGGTCTGCTGACGCGCGCGCCGCCCTGAGCCGCCGGGAGCCGCTGCTCGAGTCCGCGCCGACCGGCACTGGGCCGCGCGTCCGCATCCTGACGCGTCCGATCCTTGACGGAGGACGCCTGATCGCCGTGGTGCGGGCCGGCGAGTCGTTGCAGCCGATTGACTTTGCCGTCAACGACCTGTTGCGCCCGCTCATTGTCGGCAGCCTCCTGATCCTCGTTGCTAGCACCAGCGTGACCTGGCTCGTCGTGAGCCGCACGCTGGAGCCGCTCGAATCCATCGCTGCCACCGCCGAACTGATCGCTGCCACTGGCGACGTGTCGCTGTTGGTCGAGCGGGGGGGCACCGCCGAGGTCCGGCAGTTGGCAACGTCGTTTAATCGGATGATCGAGCGTCTGAGCGCGCTGCTCGATACCCAACGCCAACTGCTTGCCGACACGTCGCATGAGCTACGCAATCCGTTGACGGTGATCAGAACCGACCTGGACATGCTCGGCCGCGACCTGGACACCGATACTCGTCAGGAGGTCGCTGCCGAGGCCGCCGAAGAGGCCGAGCGGATGAGCCGGCTAGTCGCGGATCTGCTGTACCTGTCTCGCGAGGAGCGCATCGGGCGCGGGGCCGAGGACGTGGTGGCGCTGGACGTGCTGGCGGCCGATGTCGTCGAGCGGCTGCGACAGGTCGCCCCAGACCATGAGGTTCGTGTTGGTCGCCGCGAGCCAGTGTTCGTGCTCGGCCACGCGGACCGCCTGCACCAACTCGTCACGAACCTGATCGAGAACGCCATTCGCTACACGCCGAGCGGGGGGCACGTCCGCGTCGATGTCAGCCGAACTGTTGACGGCCGCGCGCTGCTCGACATCACCGACGACGGTATCGGCATCGCGCCGGAGCATCTGCCACGCGTCTGGGATCGCTTTTACCGCGTGGACCCGGCGCGGGCGCGGGCCACCGGCGGGACTGGACTCGGCCTCGCCATCGTGAAGCACGTCGCCGAGTCGCACGGTGGCAGCGTCACCGCACAGAGTACGCCAGGGGCGGGCAGCACCTTTTCGGTGGTGCTGCCCGCCACATCGGTCTCCGCTGAGCTGCCGGGCGAATCGCCTACGCCTTCGGGCCCGACACCCACGTTGCCAGCCCCGGACTCCCCAGCAGGCCGAGCAGCAGCGCCTTCTGCGCGTACAGCCGATTCTCCGCCTGCTGGAACGCGACCGATGCCGGACCATTTAGCACCGCATCCGTGATCTCGTCCCCGACGTAGGCGACCGTCAGGCCGCGCAGGGAGCCAAACCGCTCGCGGAGTGTGAGCAGGTCGGCTAGGATCTGGCATGGGTGCTCATCATCGGACAGGCCGCTGATGACCGGCACCGGGCAGTGTTGCGCCAACTCGCGGGCAACCGTATTCGCGAAGACCCGAACGGCCACTGCATCGACGTACAGGCCAATGGTACGGGTCACGTCGGGTACGGACTCGTGGGTGCCCCGGCCGACCTCGCTCGGCCCGAGGAAGCGCGAGGTCGGCCCAGTTGGTCCATCGCCATCTCGAAGGAGAGGCGGGTACGGA
>JBBQBU010000014.1:0-25672 GCA_038318015.1 Chloroflexota bacterium
AATGAGGCGCAGCGTCAGGCACAGAACCGGTCAGTGGATAGCGAACTACTCGAACGAGAACGGATCGCCTTGGCCCAGATGCTGGCTGAAAAGACCGCCGAGCGCGATCGAGTCGTGACATTGGCTCGACGGGGCGTGATCGATCTGGACGAGGCGACCGGACAACTTGACGCTATGAAGGACGAGGCCGACTCCCTTCGTAGTCGGCACGCGGCCATCGATGCCCAACTTGGTGCAGTTGCGGACACCGAAGCCAGATTCGCCGACGCGGAGCAACTTCTGCATCGCCTCGCCGGCCGCGTTGAAGACATTGAGGCAACAGACGACCAGAAGATGAAACGACGAATTATCGAAACGCTCGTGGTTGGCCTCGAAGTAACTACCGTAGGAGAAGGCCAGAAGAAGGAAGGAATCGTCCAGTTCCGTTATGCGTTCGGGCCAGAACATGCAGTAGAAGCCACTACGGGCAAGCATGGGCGCAGCCGACGTACGGGTTCAGCGACCAGCCGAACGGCATACCCTGAACGCGATTGATGGCAGACTTGCAGGCGGACTCGACGTACTCGACGCGCGGCATACGCTACGATAGCACCGATGTTCTAGCAAGGCAAGGTCGTGTGCGGTGTCCAACTAGGCGCGGTCCCGCCGCGTCCAGCGCAGTTTCTCGAAGCGCGCGAGCGCCCCATGGGCGGCCTCCTGCGCGGCCCCGTCCGCTCGGGGCCTTGCCTGGCTTCCAGCGTCGTTCGCTGCGGGCTGCGTGGCGAGCACCAGGGCAAGTGCGGCGGCAAGGTCTTCCGCCACGCCCACGAGTTCCTCGTCTGGCTGGGCCGCGTCCTGCGTAAGCGCGCTGTCGAGCGTGCCCATCGCGCGGTCAAACGAAATCCAGGCCGCATCAACCTCGGCGTTCGGACGGCGGTGCACCAGCGCATGTTGCCAGTTGGCGAACCTTGCGCGCGCCTGCTCTGCCACGCGGAACAGGATGCTGCTGCTCACCGATGCCCGCCGCCACCGACCGTACAGTTCGGCATTGCGCTCAGCTAGCCGGGTAGCCTCGGAGTCGGCGGCGGCAAGCATGACCGCGAGGTCTTCTTGCGCGGCCGTCACCATCGGCGTCTGCTCGCGGCATGTGTCGTCTCGGCTCGGCATCGCGCATCCATGACAGGCACCTCATGCCGGGAAACGACAGACCGCACGCCAGAGTGATGGTCTGCGGAAGCCTCTCGGGAACGACCGCTGCCTTTGCGGTGCCCGCCGATAGCATACACCTCCTTCCGGCTCCAGCATCACAGAATCGTGGCTTCATGGCCGGATTCTCCGCCACCATGCTTCGGCGCGGACCGCTTTGGCCTCCTTTCGGCCACAATCATGGGGACGTACCTGACGAAGGTTGGGACTCGCGTTGGCTGATCCCGCGCCTGGACGGAGCAGGATGCCCCATCCACCGTACAGCGTCCGCGCCGCGCTCAGGCGGCACAGTGTCGGCCTTGCCGCAATGCTGATGGCCGGCTTCACCGTCCTGGTTGCGGGCAACGTGCCGTCGCTTGCCCAACCTGCGGCTGTAGGCTTCGTCGGGCGTAGCGGTGGCTTGTTCACGCTCAACGGCCAGCCGACGCGCTTCGTCGGGGTCAACTACTACAACGCCGCCGGTGACGCAACGGTCTACCAGTGCGGGTACCGGCGCGAGCAACCGGAGATTGAGCTTGACGACGAGTTCCGCCGCATCCGTGCTGAGACCGGCAGCAGCGTCGTCCGCTTCTGGGCCTTTCAGACCTATGCCGGTGGCGGCACCAACTGGGTCGGCATTGACCGCGTCATGCGGCTGGCGCAGGCGCATGACCTCCGCGTGCTCCCGGTTCTCGAAAACCAGTGGGCCGACTGCACCCAGGGCGGGCGGCGCACGGCTGACTGGTACACCACCGGCTACCAGCAGCCGTATGGCGATCTGCCGCTCTCCTATGAGGCGTATGTACGTCGGATCGTTGAGCGGTATCGCGACAACCCGACGGTGTTTGCCTGGATGCTCATGAACGAGGCCGAGGCCCGGCGCACGGACGGCTCTTCCGACCCCGACGCGCTGCTCGGGTTCGCGGACCGCATGAGCCGACTGGTGCGGGAAGTAGACCCAAACCACCTCGTCGGGCTGGGTGTCATGGGGCGCGGCCAGCCTGGCACCCGCGAGCCGGCGTTTGATCGCTTGCACGCGGTGCCGACGCTTGACTTCGTGACCTACCACGATTACGCCGATGACGATGCGCCGTTGCCGGGAGCGCGGCTGGAACTGGCCGCATTCACGCAGGATCAGGCTTGGAAGTGGCAACAGGGTGCCTACGCCGCGACGACCGGCCAGGTCTGGCAGACGGTCGCGTTCACTGTGCCGCCAGCCGCCCTGCCGCTGCACCGCCTCGGGTTGACCATGTTTGGCGACTTCGACGGCCTCGTCTACATCGATCAGATCGAGGTTGGCGGTCAGGAATTTGACTTCGAGGACGGCACGGCCGGCGGCTGGCGCGGCGAACGGATGGCCGCTGTCGAGGCGGTGCAGGAACGCGCGGCGTCGGGGAGTTGGTCCCTACGCGCACGGGTGGGCCGCCCGGCCAACGGCGCGCACCTCTGGCTGCCAGCACCGGAGGGCATCAGACCCGGCGACATCCTGACCATGCGCGTGCTGGTGGACACGCCGGGTATCACCCCGCCGCCGCACACGCTGGCCCGTGCCTTCACGGTCGCCAGGGCATACGACAAACCGCTCCTGGTGGCCGAGGCCGGCATGACAACGTGCGAATCGCGCGACGGCTCGGCGGTCCAGTCGCCCGAGGGCCGGGCCGAGCGGTTCCGGGCCAAGATGACCGCGTTCTTCCAGGCCGGGGGAGCCGGCTACCTCGTCTGGAGCTGGAACCCTCAGATGAGCTGCTCGTACGCGTTCAGCAGCGGCGACCCACTTTCCGGTGTCCTACGCGGAATCGCGACAGACATGGGGAGTCCGTAGAGAAAGTCGCAACTAGGCGTAAAAGCGTTCTCAACATACTCGCCAGGGCGACAAGTGTCGTTTCTTCAGTGATGCCCCCAGGCGACGAAAGGCCTGGCCCGGTCGTCCTGAGGAGACTATGCGTTCGCTCGTACTCATGCTTTCGCTGCTCTGCGCCGTCGTTCCGATTCTCCATGTGCCCGTGCCAACGGCCCAGGCCAGTTCATCATTCGTCACCCGAGCCGGCACCCAGTTCATGCTCGATGGCGCGCCATACAAGTTCGTTGGTGCGAACATGTACAACGCCGCCGGCGACCCGTCGATCTACGAATGTGGCCCTTGGATGTCCAATCCAGAAGTTGAACTTGCCGACTGGTTTGCGCGGTCAAAGGCTGATTTCGGCGGCAAGGTCGTCCGCTTCTGGGCGTTCCAGCGGTACACCAAAGGCGGCACGGACTGGCGCGCCTTCGACCGCGTGATGCGCCTCGCCGCACAGTACGATGTCAAAGTGATACCGGTACTGGAAAACCAGTGGGGCGATTGCACCGACGCCACCAAGACTGCCGCATGGTACGGCGGCGGCTACCGCCAGCCCTCGGCCATCAACCCGCTGCCGTACGACGAATTCGTCCGGCGCGTCGTGCAGCGATACCGGAACGAGCCGGCCATCTTCTCCTGGATGCTGATGAACGAGGCCGAGTCGCGCGGCAGCAACGGCGCGGCAGACCCGGCGTCGCTGCTCACGTTCACCCGCGACATGAGCGCCCTCGTCAAGAGCCTGGACCCGAACCACCTCGTGACGCTGGGCGTCATCGGTGCGGGCCAGCCGGGCACGGCAAGTGCGGACTACGATGCGCTCCACGCGCTGCCTGGTATCGACTACCTGACGTTCCACGACTACGGTAACAACGACCAGCCCTTACCGGGTGCGCCGATAATCGTCAAGTCACCGTTGCAGTCGGCGCTGTTCTCGGTTGACAAAGCCTGGGCTTTCAAGCAGGGCACATTTGTCAATAACACCGCCCGTGCCTGGCAAACGCTCACCTGGACCGTGCCGGCCGGCGTGTCGCCGTTCCAGAAGCTCGGGATCATCCTGCGCGGTCCCTACACTGGCATCGCCTATATTGACCGCGTTGAGATCGGCGGGCGGGTACTCGACTTCGAGGATGGGACGACCCAGGGCTTCACGTCCACGGCGTCCATCACATTGGCGAACAGCGGCGACCAGCGCATGAGCGGCAACCGCTCGTTGAAGTTGACGTTCAACCAGCCGACCGGCTCCGGTCAGGTGTCCGTGCCGGCGCTGGCAACCGAAGGTGCCGGCACGGTCATCACGATGCGGGTCTATGTCGATACGCCGGGCACGGTCTCGCCGCAGAACACGCTGGCGGCAGCGATGTACAAGGCGACCGTCCTCGACAAGCCGTTTGTGGTGGGCGAGTCCGGGATGACGACCTGCACCTCGATTGGCGGTACGAGGATCGAAAGTGCGGCGTCGCGCGCATCGAAGTTCGACGCCAAGCTTGGCGCATTCTTCGGCAACGGCGGCAGCGGCTACCTCGTCTGGGCCTGGGAGCCGAACAGCTCGTGCGGGTTCGCCTTCAGCACCGGCGATCCGCTCAATGGTGCACTGAAACGGCACGCTAACGGCCAGCCGTAGACCGGACCGCCCCGCGCATGAGCGCGCGATGCCTATTGATGTCGCGCGCCAGCCGGGTGGCCGCTCCGCCGCAACCTGATCCCCCGCGTGGGCCAAGGGCGCCCATCTGGGTCATGCCAGAAATGTCGCAGAGGCGCGTTGAAACTCATGTCGATAACGGCAATACCCCTTCGCTCACGCGGACCACACTTCGGGAATTGCAACAGTGCGTAGTAACCTGCGTTACATGCTCATGATTGCGCTGACGCTCACCCTGGGTGCTGGCTTGTTGGGCCAGCCCGCGGCCCTCACCACCGTCGCGGCCGCCTGTGCGCCCGCCATCCGTGGGTCCACCACCACGCTGGCGACGCCTAACGGCCGGGTCAGCGCCGTCCGCGTCGTGGTCCAGGCTGACACATCGGCACGTCCGGCCAATCTCTTGCGGTCTGTTCGGGTGACGAGCAGCAGCAACGCGGTGGTTATTGTGCAGGGGCAGCGCGTTACACTGCCCACAACGGTGACGCCGGCCACGGGCAGCCAGTCGCTGACCTTCGACGTGCGACAGCAGGCGACAGATCGCTCCTTCGAGGCTTATTTCGTGTCTACCGATAGCTGCGGCGATGTGCCGAGCTTCGCCGGGGCCGGCACCGGTCCAAGCTCCGGCAGCGGGGCCGGTGACACCCCGGTTGAGCCGACGCCCGGCATCCAGCCCTCGCCGCTTCCGTCGGCGTCGGCCTCTCCGACGCCGATCCGGACGCCCACAACGCCCCCGTCCCAGACGGCCACGCCGACGCCCACCGGCTCCGCAACTCCGACAGTGATGGCCAGCCCCATCGGTACGCCGATTCAGACCGTCACGCCGTCACCGAGTGTCCCGGCCGGCGGCTATGTCACGCGGTCTGGCACGCAGTTCCTGCTCAGCGGCGCACCGTTCGAGTTCGTCGGCGCGAACATGTACAACGCGGCTGGCGATCCCACCATCTACGAGTGCGGCCCCTGGATGTCGAATCCAGACACCGAACTTGACGCCTGGTTCGCCCAGGCCCGCGCCGACTTCGGCGGCCGGGTGATTCGCTTCTGGGCGTACCAGAGGTACACCAATGGCGGCACGGACTGGCGCGCGCTCGACCGGGTGATGCGCCTCGCGGCCGCCCACGACCTCAAAGTGCTGCCTGTCCTCGAAAACCAGTGGGGCGATTGCTCAGACGAGGCGTACAAGGACGCGAACTGGTACGCCGGCGGCTACCGCCAGCCGTACGGCCAGTACGCGATTTCCTACGACGCGTACGTGCGGCGTGTCGTCGAACGATACCGCGACGAGCCGGCCATTTTCGGCTGGATGCTGATGAACGAGGCCGAGTCGCGGGTCGTCAGCGGGCCGTCCGTGCCCGATGCACTGTTCACGTTCGCCCGCGACATGAGCGCGCTGGTCAAGAGCATTGACGCGAACCATCTCGTCACGCTCGGGGTGATCGGAGGCGGGCAGCCGGGCGTGGACGGCACCGACTACGAGCGCCTGCACCAACTGTCCACCATCGACTTCGCCACCTTCCACGACTACGGCCACAATGACCAGGCGCTGCCCGGCGCACCGGTGCGCGTGCAAGCCCCGGTGCAGACGGCGCTATACGGCCTCGATCAGCAGTGGGCGTGGTCACAAAGCGAATACCGCTCCAATCAGGCGAACGCCTGGGAGGAGTTCACCTGGACGATCCCCGGCGGCGCGCAGCCGTTCCGGCAGATCGGGTTGGCAGTCTACGGCTCGTTCACTGGTGCCGTCTACGTCGATCAGGTGCGAATCGGCGACCGGACCTACAGCTTCGAGGACGGGACGCTGCAAGGCTGGCAGACCGCGGCCGCTGCCGTCAGTCTCAGCCCGACCGCTGACCGGGTCTACGACGGTGCGCGTTCACTGAAGCTCACGTTCAATCAGGTGACGGGACTGGCGCAGGTCTGGGTGCCGCCCATCGCGACAGATGGTGCCGCGACCACCGTGTCGGTCCGCATCTACGTGGAGACGCCGGGTACGCCGTTGCCATACAACACGCTGGCCGTGGCGATGTACAAGGCGGCAACCTGGCTGAACAAGCCGGTCATCGTGGGTGAGGCCGGCATGACCGCATGCGGTTCCTGGAACGGCTCGCAGGCCGAGACGGCCGAGACGCGTGCAGCAAAGATGCGCGCGAAGATGCAGGCGTTCTTCGGGAATGGCGGTGCAGGCTATCTGGTGTGGGCCTGGGAGCCGAACAACGCCTGTAACTTCGCGTTCGGCCCCGGCGACCCCCTCAACGCTGTGCTGCGGGCACAAGCTGGCGCGCTGGCACCGCCCCAGATGACCGCCCAACGGTAACGGCGGACCCGTGCGGAATGGCCTCAGCCGTTGATGTCTGCCAGGGTGCCGTCGCCCCGATTGATGAGCCGCGTCGCGTGGATGCCGCGCAACTCGTTGGTCATGATCCGCGTGCCGCTGTTACCAGGGTGGATGTAGACGGCCGCTGAGTAGTTGTCGTCCAGCACGTTGCTCTCAATGATGACGTTGTTCCCTGACTCGATCTCGATGCCGGCCCAGCTAACCTCGTTCGCAGGGCGGCGGGCCGTGTTGTTGCCGCTGATCTCGTTGCCGCTGATGATGCAGTCGTCGCACGGTCGGACATCCTCTGGTGTGCCGGCCTTGCGGAGCAGGATGCCGCTCTGGCGGTTCTGTACGATCCGGTTGCCGGTGACGACGGTCCTGACCGCGTTGACGACGTGCAGCCCGGCCCAGACGCTC
Organism: Chloroflexota bacterium; assembly: GCA_038318015.1. GTDB lineage: Bacteria > Chloroflexota > UBA6077 > UBA6077 > JACCZL01 > JADZEM01. The sequence continues at coordinate 7,375 of JBBQBU010000014.1, forward strand.
TCGCTGATGGTACAGCCTGCCACCACGTTGTCGGCCCCCGCCGCGATCTCGATGCCCTGCTCCGTGCCGGTGCGCCGCACGATGGTATCGGTGACGCTGGTGCGGTCGCTGCGGTGGATCGCGATAGAGACGGCCGGTGCGCTGACTGCGTCGTTCTCGGACACGCAGTTGGAGACGGCGTTGTCGCTGCCGCCGGTGGTGATGAAGATCATCTCTTTGGCGTTGCGGTAGCCGGTGCAGCGGTCAATGACGTTGTTCGTGGAGTCGCGATACAGGTGTAGGCCGCGCCCGTTGCTCTCCAGGTGGCAGCCCGCGATGCGGTTGTACGATGACCGCTGCATGAAGATGCCGGCCGCGTCACTGGAGCCGCACCGTTCGACCGTCAGGTTTTCAAAAGTACACCGCTCGATCTGCGAGGCGTTGATGCCAGCGCCTCCCCGACCATCCTGCCCGTACCCGACGATCCGCAGGTCGGCCACGGTGACAAGCTTGCGCTGATGGAGGTAGAGCATGACGAATGCGTTGTCCGTCGCCTGGAGGACCGTACCCGGCCCGGCCCCGCGCAAGGTGACGTTGTCGGTGGGGATCTCGACGGTCTTGTCGATGACGTAGGTGCCTTCCGCCAGGACGACCTCACCGCCGACGGCAGCCACTGCTCGAAGCGCGCGGTTGATGCCGTCTGCCGTGAAGTCGTCAGGGGCGATGGCTCCGAATCGGGCGATGCGCGCAGACTCCTGGCGGGCGGCCCGCACCTCGCTGACCGCCAGCCCGCCCCGTCCACACGCGGAAAGCAGCGAGGCCGTCGTGGCGGCAACGGCCAACCCCAGCGCCCGCCGCCGCCTCACGAGCCGACAACGCCGGCTGCTGGCTCGGCAACTGGCTGCCGTCCGGCGGACAACTCGGCCAGCACGTCGGATGCCACCTGCTCGCCCAGCAAGACGCTGTAGTTCTGCCCGCGATCATGTGGGTAGACGTGCCCCATGTTTGCCAGCCAGACGCCGGGCAGCGGTGTGCGATGCGGCGGCAGCGTGTCGGGATAGCCGACGCGCACGACCGGCTGCGCGTACGGTGCCTTGAAGACGTAGTGCCCGGTGACCCAGGACCGATCAAACTGCGGATTGATGCGCGTGAGGTGCGGCAAGAACTCGTCCAGCACATCCTGGTCGGAGGCGTGCATCAGGGGGTGATCCGGTGGCAGATAGTTGCCGAGGTAGACAAGGTGCCGGCCGCCGTAGTCTTCAGTCGGCAGCCAGTTCGTATGCTCCACGAGCGCCAGGAACGGGTAGCCGGGGTCCGTCACGCTGACCCAGTAGGCCGGCTGCAACTGGCGGTCCAGCTCCAGCACCAGGCAGTGCGCCGCAAAGTGGTCGCCGGTCGGCGTGTACCGCTCGACGTACTCCGGTGGCAGGTCACGTGCGTACTGCAGGAAGCGGCGCGTCGGCAGGGTGCAGAGCACGGCATCAAACGCCTGCCGCCCGTCCTCAGTCTCGACCCAGACACCGCCGTCCTGCGCCGCGATGCCGGTGATAGCCGTGCCATAGGTGATCCGCCCGCCGTCCGCCGCGACGCCATCGGCCAGGGCATCGTAGATGCGCTGGAAGCCGTGCCGCAGGTAGCCCAGCGCGGGCGTGCGGTCGTGGATGCGCGCCCACATCCAGGGCATCGCGATCTGCTCGGCCTCTGCGCCAAACTTGCCGACCAGTTGCGGCTGCCAGACGGCCGTGAACGCCTCGTCGCCCATCCAGCGCCGCAGCCAGTCGGCGGCGGTCTGGTTGGCGAGGCGGTCAGGATTTGGGATCGCCTTCAGCAGTGCCACGCCCAGCCCCAGGCGAATCCGCGCTGCCAGCGACAACGGCGTGAACTTCAGGACTTCCAGCGGCCCGTCGAACCGGTGAATCTTCCCGTCGCGCAGCAGGGCGGTCGGCGGGCGTCCCCAGATCAGGTCATCGCTGAGACCAAGCTCGGCGATCAGCGAGATCATCCGGCGGTCGGTGCGGAAGATGTGGTGGTAGAACTTTTCGAGTGAGCTACCGCCAATCCGCAGGCCGGCGGCCAGCCCACCGGGGCCGTCTTCGCGTTCCAAGACGGTCACGCGGATGCCCTGGGCCAGCAGGCTGCGCGCCGCTGCCAGCCCGAGGGCGCCTGCTCCAAGTACGGCTACGTCAGTCATAGTGCCTCCTGAGGCCGGGGTGCAGTGCGAATGGGTGCGCGCAGGGTCGCGCGTCGGTGTTCTGCCAGCCGGGCGGCAGCGGTGATGTCGCCCGGCGGCAGGGCCGCGATGGCCGGCTGCCACCAGAAGTAGCATGTGGCCCAGCCGCCCGACTCGAAGTACTCAACGACGACATCGTGCGCGCCGCCCGCCAGCGTCAGGTTCCCGCGATACTCGCTGTACGACTGCGTGCGCCACTCGTTCAGGACCGGTTGTCCGTCTACGAACGCGCGCATGCCGTCATCTACGCTGCCGAAGAACGTGTAGGTGCCAGGCGCAAAGCTGAATCGACCAGTCCAGCGCACCGAGAAGTTGTCTGCCGCGATGCCGCCGCCGGGGCCGTCGTAGCCCCAACTCTGGCCGACCCAGGCCTCGCACATGCGGAGCCCCGGCACGCCGGAGAGCGTCCGGTTCGGGAAGTACTCGGCGAGGTAGCTGCCATCCGTGCAACTGGTCGGCCCCTGGACGGCGGTCGGCCCCCAGGCGAAGTAGGCGTTGGCCCAGCCGCCCCCCTCGAAGTATTCGACCTTCAGGTCGTGCTGCCCGCCCGACAGCGCCTGATACCCCTGCACCGAGGCGTTCGACTGCACGCGCCACTCGTTGAACAGCGATGTGCCGTCGATCCAGGCCCGCATACCATCGTCGGTATTGCCGAAGAACGTGTAGTTGCCGGCGTCGAAGGCAAACCGCCCGGTCCAGCGGACTGAGAAGCTGTCAACGTTCAGGCCGTTGCCAGGGCCGCTCTCGCCCCAGTTGGCGTTGATGAGCGGCTCGCACTGGCGGAACGCTGGCGACCCGCTCAGCGTCCGGTTCGCGAAGTACTCCGCCAGGAACTGATTCCCGGCGCAGGAGGTCGGGCCGGGGATGCCGGCCGGCGTGGCCGTCAGTGACGGCGTGGCCGTCAGTGACGGCGTGGCCGTCGGGGTCGGGGTCGCCGTCGGGGTCGGGGCCGCCGGGGTTGAGGTAGTGGTGGGGGTTGCCGTCGTCGTCAGGGTGGGGGTTGCCGTCACCGTCGCGGCCCGCCACGCGAGATACGCCGTGGACCAGCCTCCGGCCTCGAAGTATTCGACCTTCACCTCATGCTCGCCGGCCGTCAGCGTCCGGTCGACGCGGAACTCGGTGTACGATTGCTGCTGCCACGCGTCGATGATGGGCGTGTCGTCCACCAATACGCGCATGCCGTCGTCGGTGTGCGACTCGAAGGTGTAAGTGCCGGCGGCGAACTGGAAGCGGCCGGTCCAGCGCACGGAGAAGCTGTCCGGGTCGAGACCGTGGCCGGGGTCAGCGTAGCCCCAGTTGCGATTTACCCGAAAGTTGCACTCACGGTAGACCGGCGACCCGCTGAGGGTGCGGTTCGGAAACCACTCAACGAGATACTGCCCGACCGGGCACGACGACGGGCCAGTACTGACGGTCGTTGGTGTGGCGGTCGGCGTCGTCGGGCTGCCAAACGTCGCCGTGATGGTCTGATTCGCGCCGCCGACCGTCACGGTGTGCGATTGCGCGCCGCCGTCCGTCCAGGAGGCCCAGGCATTGCCGCCCTGTGGCGATGACGCGCTCACGGTATGGCGCTCGCCGGGGATGGTCACGAGGGCCACCGGCGCGGTGCCGGTCGTGCCGTCAATACTGACCTGAAGGCCCGGCGGCACCGTGTCCAGCGTGAACGTCACCGTGCGCGGGTCGGCCCGCCCGATACCGGCCGTGTAGAGGCCGGCGCTATCAGTCGCGGTGGCTTCCAGCTCGAAGTAGGTGCCGTCGCCGTGGGCCGGCCAGACGAAGCTGCCTGATGCGCCCGTGTCGACCTGATACGGGTGCGGATGGCAGCCCGCTCCGAAGGCCGGGCAGTGCCAGAGCGTGATGCGCCAGCCGATGCTACTGCCTGATAGTGGGCCGTCCTCCGGGTCGGTGGCGGATGCGGCGTAGTTGACGGTGTCCCCAACGACGAACCGCTGGGCTGCCGTGGGTGACGTGATCGACACGGCTGGTGGCAGGTTGGCGACTGTTGACGTGGTGAACGTCCACTGCCGCGCGGACGACAGGGCGTTGCCCGCCACGTCCTGCACGCCGGTCGTGATGACGGCAGTGTAGGCCACGTTCGCGTCGAGGTTGGCGGTCGGGTCCAGGGTGACGGTGCGCGCGGCCGCGTCATAGGCGTAGGTCGCTGCCACGGCGGTACTCGAACCTTGCCGCGTCAGCCTGACCGTCGTAGCGGTCAGCGTAGTGGGGTTGACCGGCTCGTCGAACGTGGCTGTCACGTTTGCGGATACGGCCACGCCGGTCTGGCCGTCCGGCGGGGTGATGGCGGTCACGGCCGGTGGGTCGGTATCGGTCGCGACGGTGTACCGAATGCGGCGGATCTCGCCGTAGAAGATCGGCAGGTAGTAGATGCTGCCGTCTGGCCCCTGCTGCAGCGCCACCGGGTAGTCAGTCTGGGCCGCAAAGTCGGTCGGCCCAGTCGCGATCTGCTCGGCATTCGGCTGCAGGGTGACGGTACGGATGGTCCCCAGCGAGTAGTCCGCGAAGAAGAAGGCGTTGCGGTACGCGGCGGGGAAGGCCGTCGAGGTGGAGAAGATGCCGGCGATGATCGAGCTACCGCCGGCGGCCGGGTTGTTCGGGTAGGTGTAAAGCGGCATCGTCACGGCCGACGTTCCCTGTCCGTAGAGGCTCTGGCAGGCGGCGCGACTCGCGAAGCCGGGCTGCTGCTGCGTACCCTCGTAGCAGGGCCACCCGAAATTCGCGCCCCGCGTTGCGGCATTCAGTTCTTCCCAGAGGTTCGAGCCGACATCGCCGATGTATGGGATGTCGGTCGTCGGGCGCAGATCGAAGCGGAACGGGTTGCGGAGGCCGTACGCCCAGACCTTCGAGCGTGCGGCAGATGCCGAGCCGTTCCAGAACGGGTTGTCCGAGACACCCGCGCCGCTGGGCGTGATCCGCACGACCTTGCCGGCCAGGCTGTCGATGTTCTGGGTCCGAAGCGGGTTGCTATCGTCACCGTTCAGACTGCCGCCGTCGCCGGTCGTCAGCACGAGATGGCCCTGCGACGTGAACTTGATGCCGCCGCCCATATGGTAGTAGCTGTCGGCCGGGATGCAGTCGGAGCCAGCGGGCAAGGCGTTGCAGGTCGGGCCGTTCATCGTCCCGAGGATCGGCTGCTCGCTGCCGGCGGCGGCAGTGTTGCCGAAGTTGCCGGCTGCGCCGTTCGCGGTATAGCGACTGAGGCGGGCAGTCTTGGTGCCGTTGTACTGGCTCGCGTCATGTTCGTAGATGTAGTAGAGGTAGACGTGCCCGTTCTGAGTGAAGTTTGGATCGACGGCGATGCCCAGCAAGCCACGGTCCCAGTAGTCATTGACGCGGCTGCTGATATCGAGAAACGGTGTTGACTGGACGGTGCCCCCGACAACGATCCGCACGAGGCCGTGCTTCTCCGAGACCAGGATGCGGCCATCGGGGAGGAACGCGAAATTCGTCGGGCGGTCGAAGCCGCGCGCCACAACATCCTGCGCGAAGTCGCTCGGGACCGTGGTGTAGACGCTGCCCCCGGCGAGGTCGGCCGGCACCATTGCCTTCGCCAGCGTGTCGATTGCCTCGGGTTCCCCTGTCGACACCTCTCGCTGTTCAGGTCCCGCGATCCACGCCCGCGCGGCTGTGGCAGCCGACGCCAGCCGTGCCAGCAGGCCGTCGCCCGGTGCCGGCGGGCCGTATGCGCGCGCTGTGCCCGTGCTGGAGCGCGTCTGGCTGGTGCGTTTGATGCAGCCGGCGCCTTTCTGCTCGGCGGTGGCCTGCTGGGCCTGGAGTTCGTCTCGTTCTCGGGCGGCCACGTTCTCCGCGTCGGTACGGGCCAGCCCCGACCGCACCAACTCTGCGCCGACTGAGCGGTCGTCCTGGGTGTGGACGATGTAGCGGCGCAGGTTCCGCTCGTCGAAGGCCGGGCCGTCCGGTTCTTCGAGGACGATGCCGCCGCGCACCAGTTCGGTGAGCCGGGCCGTGGCGTCGCGCCCGCAGTCGGTGTTGCCGCCGGGTACCTCAATGCCGACGACAGCGATGCCCGTCCGCTGGCCGTCGATGCGGACTTCCAGGGTGTTGCCGTCGATGACGCGGGCGTACCCCTCGACCGGCACCAGCTTGCCGCGCGGACCCGGAGAGGCCATCGGCCCGACGCCATCTGGCGACGGCGATGCCGCCCGTTGCGGCGCTGGTGCCGTGGTGGCGGAGGCGGTAGCCGTGGTTGCGGACGTGGCTGCGTCCGTCGCCGTCACAGCGGATGTCGCAGGCGCGACCGCCGTAGCGGGTTCCGGTAGAGCCGGCAGGGTCGTGGCGGACGAAACCGTGGTTGCGCTGGCCGGGGCCACAGTCGCGGTCGCCGTCCGAGGTGTCGCCGTCGCCGTCGTCGGGCTGGCCTGCGCCGCCAGGATGCCGGACGAGCCGGCGGCGGCCGGCGCATTTGCGCTTGGACCGCTGCCAGCTGCCTGGCCGCGCGCCGCCGGCAGCCACACCAGCGAGGCAGCCGCCAGCACCAGGAGCACGCCGATGCTGCGCCCGACGATCCCGAGGAGCCACGTCGGGTGTGGCCGCGTGCGTCTCATTCGCTGCACGTCGTCAGCCTCCCGCGTCGGCAGCCGGGATGTCGAAGGTCGGTGATCCGAGCCGCCCGGCCTCGCGCCGGGTCCCCGTGCCGGCCCTGGCTGCCGTTTGCTTCGTCGTTGCCCCGAATCTCACGATGTCGCCGAACGACAACCCTTCCTGCGACATCAGGGCGACGCCGGCCAGTGTGACCGGGAGGAACAGCACCAGCCGCGTCACCAGCGCGTATGCCAGAACCTCCTCGTATTCCACGAGGCCGCCCAGAACGTCGCTGATGACCTTGACCAGGACACCGTCGAACGTGCCGACGTAGCCCGGCGACGATGGCACCAGCGTCGCGAAGTTGGCGGCCGACCCGCCGAGAATGGCGGTCGAAAATGAGGCCGGAAAGGAGAAGCCGAACATCAGAACGTAGAAGACGCCAATCTCGAGCAGCCAGGCCGCGATGGAGAGAAAGGCGAGGTTGAACAGCATGCTCCAGCCGTGAACGAGGCCCAGGCCGTTTACGAACCCGAGCGTCAGGCGCTCGGCGAGTGCCTGGATGCGCGGCGGGCAGGGCCGCGTGGCGAAACGCAAGGTCGCCAGCACCGCGCGCGGCTGCCCGACAATGGCTGCCAGCAGGCACGCGCCTGCAACGAACGCACCCCCGACGAGCAGGCCGACCGTCATCAGGTAGGCCGGCGCGGACGCAATGGTGCCGACGGCGACCAGTAGGAACATCGCCAGGGTCAGTCCATCAAGTACCCGTTCCACGACGACGCTGGCGACGGTCGCCCCGACCGGCACGCCGCGCCAACGATTGAGCACGTAGGCACGGGCGGCCTCCCCGAGCCGGGCGGGAAGGAGGTTGTTGACCGTCAGGCCGATCAGCAACGCCCGCGCGAGGGTCGTCGTCGGGGCGCTGTCCGGCGGCAGCAGGAGCCGCCAGCGGACGCTGCGGAGCCAGGTGCCAGCGAAGTAGAGCGCGAGCGCGGGCAGCAGCACGGCCGGCTGGGCATGCCCGAGCGCCGTGGTAAGTGCATGGACATCCACCGACTGCACCAGCAAGCCCACGAAGAGCAGGCTGATGCCGATTCCCAGAATCAGGCGAAGGCGCATGGTGTGGCTCCTATCAGGGTGCGCGAAAGGAAGCAGGCAGGGGTGAGGCGTGTGCAAACCTGCCCACAGGCGGTGTCTTGATTCAGCGGCAACGGACACGCGGGTCCGATCCGCGTCCGCGCCTGCCCGGCTGCCGGCTGGCCGACCGCACCGTCAGCCAGCCGGGGCACTAGCCGGCCAGTTCGCGGCGCGCCCGCCCGACTGGCGGGCGCTCGCGGGAGTCGGCGGCAAGCTGCGAGTCGAGAGTGCGCCACAGTTGAAAGAGCTCCTGGAACGCCCGCACGATGACGGACGGCCTTGCGCCGGTTGCGGTGCCGCTCGTGCGTGGGAAGTGGCTGACTGGAAGTTCCGCCACCTGGAAGCCCAGGCGCCGCGCTTTGATCAAGAACTCGGCACTGAAGGTCGCCCCGCGCGCATGAATGACGACGCTTTCCCAAACTTCGCGGCGAAACAGCTTGAAGGCACAGTCCACGTCGCGCGCGGTGTAGCCGAACAGCCCGTTGACGAGCAGTTTCCAGCCACGGGCGTTTGCCAACCGCATCAGCGGGTCGGCGCGCTTCTTCCGCCAACCGATCACGAGGTCTGTGTCGGCGTCCATGCGCGGCAGGAAGCTGGCGAGTTCCGCCACGTCGAACTGCTTGTCGCCGTCGGTCATGAAGATCAGGTCGCAGCGGGCGGCGTCGAAACCGCTCGCCAGCGCCGCGCCGTACCCTTGATTCTCGACGTGGGTGACGACTCGTAGATGCAACGTCGGGTCGTCGCGCAACTCGGCGAGCACCTCGCCGGTGCGGTCCCGCGAGCCGTCGTTGGTGACGACGACCTCGAACTGGCTGACCAGTCTGCGCATAACTTCGGCGACGTGGCGCACCGTGTGGCCGATGACCTGCTCCTCGTTGTAGGCGGGCAGGACAACCGAGACGCTGACATCGCTCCGGGTGCTGCCGAAGCCGGCCCGTTCGGACTGCTCGGTGGCGGGCGGCGGGGAGTCACGGTGGCCGTTGGGATGCTGGTCAAGCCCGGCCGGGCGCAGGTCGTTCTGGTCGGGTGAACGGTGAATCATGGCACCTGCCTTTCGGAGTCGCTCCGTACGGACGCGCCGCCGTGCGACGCGGCGGGAGGGGTGATGGCAGTCGTGACGTCAGGGACGGAAACGGCAAGGCTGGGTACGGTGGAGGCCGCAGGGCTGGGTGGGCCGGTTGGCGCGCCTTCGGCCGCTCTCTCGCGCAGGCCGCGTCGATCAATCTGGTCTCGCTCGCCGCCGCGCGCGGGCGAGTTGAGTTCCGGGACAACCTCGTAGATGCGCCACATCTGAATGGTGCCGTCCACTTCCCCGACGAGGCGTGCCCAGGGAATGTCACCGTCGTAGAGGCCGGGGTAGCGCGAATTCACAAGGTCGCGCTTGCCGCCAAGCTTCGGATCGGTCACGGCGATGTAGCGCAGATACTCCTCGGGAAAGTCGATGATGGTTTTGAAGTCGCTGTCCGGACTGATGACAAGCCGTTCGGGGTGCGCGACGCGCAGGATGGTCGGGTAGCCCGTTTCTACGTCGATCAAGGTGGGGCCGTGCCTGCTGATTTCATCGACCACGGGCGCGAGCAGCCACGAGTCGTGCGCGCGAATCCACCAGAAATCAACGGCCACCAGCGCGCGGTTTGCCGACGTGTCGCGCATCAGCCACGCGCCCAGGCGGCGTTCATCGAACGACGCCGACTCTTCGCGCATCGACCCCGCGCAAACGACGGCGCTCAGCAGCAGGAAGGCGGGGGCCGTGAAGCGCGCGGCGGCACCAAGGCGCGCTGATACCGACTGGAGACCGGTAGTGCACGCTCCTGCCAGCACCACCGTGAAGATGGTGGTGTAACTCCAGTAGCGCAGGAACGGCGGCAGTGTCCCGATGAAGATCTGCGCGCAAGTGAAGGCGACGACCACCAGGGTCAGAACCGCCAGCCCCATCAGTTGACGACTGCGCTGCCAGACGGCCAGTCCGAGTGTCAACCCGATCAGCGGCAGAATCACCGCCTGGACCTGCGATAGCCGCTTGATGGCGTATTGCGCTGTGATTGGGATGGAGTACATCGCCGTCCACAGCGGGTGGCTCGCCCCGAGGTTGCGGGCAACATCCGGAGCGGCGGCCAGGCTGAACTCGCTCCGCTGGAAGTAAAGCGGGTCGCCCATAATCATCCAATTGACCAGCATCCAGAAGACGATGCCGTAGAGCGACGGTGCCAGCACTGCCAGCAGCCGCCCCTCTAGGGCCACGCGGTCGCGGCGGTCGGGCCACCATCGGACGATCATGCTGCCGCCAGGGAGCCGCTGCATGAACATCCGCAGCGTGCCCTCGCCGCCGCCGCGCCGGGGTGCCCATTCCTGCATCAGGACCAGCACCAGCGCGAAACCGGCCATGAATCCGAGCGCCTCGTACCGCACAAAGAAGCAGGCCACGAGCGCCAGCCCGATCAGCGCCAGGGACAGGTCACTGCCACTGACGCGCAAAAGCGCCAGAATGGCGACGCTCAAGAAGAAGAGCGCGGGTGTCTCGGCCAGCCCGGTCGCGGACAGGTACCAGAATTGTGGATGCACCTGGATCGCCAGGAGCCAACTGATGCGGACCCAGCCCCGAATCCCGAAGTCGCCCAGGATGGCCGCCAGGACGGCCAGCGTCGCCGCACCAAATCCCGCGCTCATCGCCCAGCCGGCTAGCTCTGGCATGCCGATGAGGCGCACCAGTGGCAGCAGCGGAATCTGCACGAGGCTCGGCAGGACCGGCCAGACGAACCCGATGGCTGACAGGTGCGGATCCCGCGAAAAGAGCACGTACCAGGCGTTCGCGGTGCGCGACAGCCCGTCCGCGTTCCCAATCTCGGCGATGTTCGCCAGCACCCAGGCCATGCCCAGGTTGAGTACGAAGCTCAGCCCGACGACCCGGAACAGGATGTGCCGATCAGCGGCCGGCACCGGCGGCGTATGGTTCTGCGCCGCTGCCGGAGGGCTGGCACCAGCAGCACGCAGCCTGAGGGGAAGCGTTCCGGCAACCATCAGGAACCCCCTTCAAACAGCTTGGCGCGCTCCGGCTGCCGTGCTGCGCTGTCTGCCACGAAGAGCCCCACGCCCGAACCGTCGGCCTTGTACAGCCCGTGGTTCGTCTTCTCCCAGTAGCTTGGTGCGTAGAACAGTTGGATGAACCCCTTCCAGGCTGCTATGGACATCAGCGCCCAGTACAGCGGTGATAAAAGGGCGTACTTGATCGAGCCGTACTGCTGGCGACGCAGGCAGCCAAGCACGTTCATGTATGCGAAGACAAAGTTGCCGATGTACAACGCCGCCGCACCGAAATAGAAAATCTGTGGCGGAAACATCGCTTCGATAATCTGGGATTCGGTCAGAAACCAAAGCAGCGTCAGCATCCAGAACAGCGGGTTCAGGAGCAAGATAGCTGGGGTGCCACCGATAAAGAGCTGGAAGCTGACGAAAGGCCAGAATCCAATGGACCTGAGCAGTCCAACAGGGTTCCTCATGTGCACCAGGTAGGTGACGACGTACCCTTTTATCCAGCGTGACCGCTGCCGAATCCAGTTGTAGACCTCCGAGTTCGCCTCTTCAAAGGTCGTCGAATCGATGACCGATGTGATGAAGCCAGACTTGAAGAGACGGATGCCGAGGTCAGCATCTTCAGTGACGTTGTACGGATCCCACGCACCAAGCTTTTGCAGGTGCGACATCCGAAAATGGTTGCTAGTACCTCCCAGCGGTATTGGTGAATTGGTGGCCGACAGTCCCGGTAGGAAGAGGTCGAACCACGTGCTGTACTCCGCCGTGAACCAGCGCGTGAGGAGATTCTGCTCTCCGTTGAAATAGTTCAGCTTCGCCTGCACGCACGCGAGGCGGTCGCCGCCTTTTGCAAAGGCAATCACTGCCTTCTTGAGTTGGTCTGGTTCGGGGATATCCTCGGCGTCGAAGATGACGACGAACTCGCCGCGCGCATGGATCAGCCCGTAGTTGCAGGCGCGTGGCTTCCCGCGCGGCTTGCCCTTCGGCACGATGACCGGGCGGATGAAGTTGGGCAGGTTGGGCTGTCGGGCAGCCGTGATCGTCTCGTGATCGTCCTCTTCTAGAAGGATTCGAACATCAAGCTTCGACAGCGGATAGTCCATCTGGCCCATCGCTCGTACCAGGATGGGCAGTACCTCAGCCTCGCGGTAGACTGGCACTAGGACGGTATAGATGGGTAGGTCGCGGTCATCCAGGTTCGCGATTTCCTCATCGCTGACCGGGACCTCGCAGTCGCTCGCCAGCGAGAGTCGAACGAGGTGCAACTTGTAGACGGAGAAGCCGACCACGAAGAATGTCGACGTTGCGGCGACCAGCATCAGGGTCAGGACGGGTGCCATGACGAAGCCCGCTGCCACGACGATGACGAACAGGATTAGGCAGACCTTTTGTGCCGTTGTGATGACCCGAATTGCCGATTCGGCCGGGGTTTCGCGCGCCAACCGGACAGCCGCAACGTCGAGATACTCGTCGCGGTAGACGCCGTGGAGTGTGGCTTCGACGCTGGCTTCGGTCACGAGTTGGGCCCGCACTGGTGCCTGGAGTTGATCTTGCACGAAGTCAAGCAGTGCGGCATCTGGCGGCACGGTAAAGCCGACGGACACGGCCGGTCCATCCTGCCAGAGCGCGACGACTCCACGTTCTCGTGCAAGTTGCTCCGGTAGCCGACGGACGATCGCTTCGTCAACACTGTCCGGCACGAGGTCAAGGAACGGCAGGCCGGACTCTTCGGCGATGGCCGAGGCGACCGTGCGCTCGTCGGCAAAGCCCAGGTCAATGAGTGCTTTGCCGAGGTGAATACCGATGGAACTCTGCATTTCCGACGCATGGGCCAACTGCTGCCTCGAGATGTGACCGTGGGCCAGCAACCGCTCACCCACGAACGCGTGTTGTGGAGGTGGGCAGTCAAGCTCGGTCGTAATGTCGGGCATGTAGGGAAGTCCTCCAGATGGTGGCGAGAAGCACGCGCGATTGCGGAGCGAGCACGAGATCGGCCCCGGCGCGACGGCCGGCACAGCGTCGAGCGACCGCCCTCGCTGCTGCTTCGCCTGACGACCAGCTACCAGGAATGCACAGGTGCAGCCGTGGCAAGCCGGTGTGCAGAACGACAGCCTCTTAGAGGTATGTCCTCAGGTCAGAAGAGCGTTGTGTGCGTGTCAGCAGCATGCACAACGACCACAAAGCTGTGGTCTCTTCGGCTGCATGGGACCGCATCATCGAGATCCTATGCAGGCAAGCACACTGCACAATCGCCGGCGCCGTCAGTGACGTGAAGCCTTCACCTGTGAACGCATCAACGTCGAGATCGTTGCAGCACGGCAATCGTAGTAGGCCGGAATGTCGGAGTCAAGAGGCACACACTACTGCATGTTTCGGAGGAAGCATGTGCTCAGAATGGCACGATTGGACTATGCGTTCAGGGAGCGGTGTGGTGGATGAACGCCGCTAGTCCTCTGGTCGATGGCGGTTATCTAAATCAGGACAGGTGGATAGCCCACCTGGATGACACGCGAGTCGATGTCATCGATATGAACTCGTGATGATATGTTTCTGTTACTCGCGTGAATGTACATGAATGTCTTCTGGGAAGTGAAATGGACGTTATTCGGAGATTGCACAAGTGAGCATGTGTTAGGTATATGCTCAATGCACAGGCACACGAGTGTAACCTGAGTGAAAAATGTGTGTATGCGATGTACTGTCGATGTTCCCGTGGTAAAATACACGCTGATCTGGAACGGAAACGGAACGAGATGCGACATGGCGGTACACGCACACGTGCCGCACGTGGGGGCGCTTGTCGAGACTGGAGTCGCATTGCCCTCGTGAGACTGATGACGTCGCTGCGCTTGCGGCCGATCCAGTGGCTTACGGAACGCAACAACGCCTGGAGCTGGCCGAATGGCGTTGCCCGCAGTAGCTTTCTCGTCCCCACTGTTCTGTGGCGCGCGCCTTTACTTTGGCATGAGGGTGAAGGTGTTCTACGTGTTGTCCGGCGTCGGGGCTGGTGGTCCTGGTTGTAGGGTGGGGCACAGCGCACCGAGCGGCCGATAGGCTCGGTGGGCGTGGCGATGTTGCCGGCAGTCGGGGTGGCCGGTGCCGCGCTCACGGGGGTGATGTGACATGGCGGCACCCTGCTGAACGGTGCCGCGCCCTCTCTCGACGCGCGTACGACCGGCCTGCGCGTCCTTGCACAGCGGTTGCTGCGGCGCCGCTTCGTCCAGCACTGGTACCTCTGGATCGTCGCCGACATCATCTATGTGCCAACATTGACGCGCTGTTCGCCGGGGAGTGGGAGCCTGCTGCACACTGGCCGCGAGAAGGCGCCGCCAGGATTTCAGGCGTACCTAGCGCTGCCCGCCGGCTGGCGCGTCGCCGAGCCGCCAGATGCGAAGTCGAACATCGCTGGCCGCTGGCCCATCGGTTTCCATCACGAAGCGGACTTCGGCAGGCCGATCAAGTGCCACCCACACGCGAGCCCCACCATACTCCTGCGGGAAGTTCCGAATCGGGCGGCCATTGAATTCACGCCGTCCGATGTTGGCGTCGATGCGCGACGTGGCGAGGGCGGCACCGCTCACCTGCGCGAAGTAGTCGCCCGCGTCCAGGCGCACGCGCTGGGCTGTCCGCGCCGGCCCCGCCCTAACAGTCTCAGTGCGGTCAGCGACGGGCTGACCCGGGTGCAACGACATGATGCCGTCCACCCCGATGACTGCGAACAGGGGTTCTGGCGGTGCCTGTTGCACGTACCAGAGGCGGGTGTCCGGTGGTCGAGCAAAGCCCGGGTCGATACGCAGCACGGCACCAAGCTCCAGCCCGGACATCACGTCTGCCATCCGTGCGCGGCGGCGGTCGCGATCCAGCGGCGCGCCGGTGGCAGGCGCGATGTTGGCCACCATACCGTCGTACCAGTCGGCATCGAAGACGATGGCCCCGACATCCGGCCGCCGCTGCACCCGTTCCAGAATCATGTAGTCGAACAGCGCCGTGTGGCGGGCACCCGACGCTCCCCAGGCCGTGAGGTCGGCGTAGATCGGGGGACCGTCATTGCGCTCAGGATCAAGCCCGAGCGCCGCCGACACGCGCTCCATCGCTTGCAGCTGCACGCCGATGGCGACCCCTGGCGGCTCCGTGCGGGCCGCCAGGACCGGCCCGAGGTAGGCAAGTTCCACGACGACCACGGCTGCGAGTGCCAGCCAGCGTGTGCCAGTACTCGCCCAGGCCCATGGGCCGACGCCCTTGCCGAGCGCCACCAGCAGGTAGCTTGACAACACGAATGCCCCATGCACATAGACGACGTAGTCCGTGTGGGGGCGCATCGCGGTCAGTGCCACGAGGAGTAGCGACAGCAGCCACATGGTCAGCAGGACACGTGTGCAGGCGTCGAACTGGCGTCCATGCCGACCCTGTCGCAACCGCCGGACCACCTCGGCGGTGAGCCCTCCGCAGACCGTCAGGACGGCGACGACCCCGAGGCCCGTCAGAACGACCGCTGTGAGGCTCGGCACCACCTCTGGGATGTGCGGCATTAGCCCCCACCGCAGCGCGTTCATCGTCTCGACCACTCGATTCGGGAGGCCAGGCAGCAGCGGCGGGAACAGGCTCCTGAGGAAGGCCATCCGGTGCGCCAGTTGCTCGGCCTCCCGGCTGCGCACCACGAGATCTACTCCGTAGTTCAGCGCCGGGTCCGTCAGGTAGTAGGCGGCCGTGAGTGCCACCGGCGTCGCGAAGCTTGCCGCCCAGACGGCGACCACCCGCCACGACTGCCGGCTCCGGTCGCCCAGCAGCCAGAGCAGGCCATGGCCCAGCACGATGCTGGCACCGAACGCCATGCCGAAAAGGTGCATGACAGCAACCATGCCGGCCGCCGCCCCGCTGGCGATGCTGATCGGCACCCACCAGCGGGCCGGCCGTGGCAGCAGGAAGCTGAGAACAACGGCGACCGCCCCGAGGAAGAAGACATCCTGCTCGTAGCGGACGGTGCGGGCGACGTAGAACACGGCCGGCGTCAGCAGGAACAGAGGCAGTCCGAGCAACGCGACGTCCAGCGCCGCGCCGAGCCGCCATGCGACGGCCGCGAATAGCGCCCCGACCACGACGAACTGCACCGCGCTGATCGCCCGGTCAATCTCGACATCCGCATTGAGCGTCTTGTGGATGGCATACCGGAGCGGGATGTTCATCGGCGGATATGGTGACCGGCTGACGCCCCGCATGACCGTATCCAACGAGACGCGGTCTTCAAGGGTGAACTCGCGCAGAAAGAAATGGGTGCGCCCGACGATCCACCACTCGTCACTGCCGATCTGCGGATAGACCGGCAACTTGTACGCCAGCAGCACCAGAGATACGATGCACAGCAGGGCTGAGATCGCCAACCGGATCGGTGCCCACCGCCCTGCGCTGCGTGTCCGGGCAGGGCAGTTCGCGTCGGCCGGCGCTGTCGAAACGTGCGCTGTCATCCGCACCGTTCATGTCGCGTCGTGGCTTCAGGCCTGGTCGGGGCAGGCTGGCGAGGCTGTTGCATGTGCGCAATGTCGCGGCTGCCTGACCGTACTCTTCGCAATGTCATGTCACGCACGACGGAGAGGTTATCGGATTTCGCCGGCCGCGCGACAGGCACCCACCGGCCTCTCGCCTATCGGCCTCCCGTGACTGGCAGCGTGTGGCCCGTAATGTACGCCGCTTCATCTGAAGCCAGGAACAGGACGGCGTGGGCGATCTCGACGGGCTGCGCCAGCCGGCGCAACGGCGTCATCCGGTTTGGGCTGTAGTCGTACACCTCGTTCATGTGGTGCAATGCTGGCCCGAGCCGTTCCGTCTCGACCGGGCCGGGTGCAACCGCGTTCACCGTGACGCCATGCTCCGCAAGCTCCAATGCGACGTCGCGCGTGAAGCCGTGCACGCCGGCCTTCGCCGTCGAATACGGCGCGGCTCCCTCGTAGTAGGCGCTCCAGGGGGTGCCTTCGCGCGCACCGGACGAGATGCTGACGATGCGGCCGTAGCCCTGGCGCATCATGTGGGGCGCTGCGGCCCTGGTGCACAGGAACATGGCCCGCAGATTCAGGGTCAGCACCGAGTCCCAAGTCTCTTCGGGAAGCTCCCAGATGCGGCCGGGCCGGCCGCCACCGACATTGTTCACCAGGATGTCGATGCGTCCGAAGCGCTCCACGGCCATGTCAATGACGGCGCGGGCTGGCTCGGCCTGCGTGAGATCGCCGGTCACGCCGACTGCCTTGCCCCCCGCCGCCATCATGAGCTGCACTGTTTCGTCAAGCGCAGCGGTGTCAACGTCGCCGCACACCAGCCGAGCGCCTTCCTCAGCCAGCCGGAGCGCGATGGCTCGCCCGATGCCCTGGCCCGCGCCCGTCACCACGGCCACCCGATCTTGCACTCTGACCACGGTCTGCTCCTTTGCTGTCCGGGGACCACGCAACCGCGTCGTTGCGATGCCCGCCCGGGCCGCCCATGATACCGCACTCACCCGCGCGCCCAGGGGATGCGGCAGGATCATCTGCGGCGCTTCGCGCTGGCTCGGCGGGCGGGCGTCCGCATCTCGATGGGCACCGATATCGGCGGGTACGGCTACGGCGACACCGCACTGGAGCTTGAACTTCTGGTCGAGGTCGGCCTGTCTCCGTCCGAAGCCATCGAGGTCTGCACGCGCCGGTCGGCCGAATGCATGCGCCTGGACGGGCAGGTCGGCACGCTGGAAGCCGGCAAGCAGGCCGATCTGCTGGTGGTGGACGGCGACCCGCCCGCCGACATCTGCATCCTGCGTCGGCGCGAGGCGCTGGCGCTGGTGATGCAGGCGGGCGTCGGCTACGCTGGGAGGCTGGCGCACGCGCTGACATAGGCTGGCGAACCGCAGCGACGGCTACCCATCGCATCCGAGATGCTGCCCATGGCACCCGAGGGGCGAGACGATCACAGAAGGAGCGACACGTGCTGATTGTCGATGCACAGATTCATCTCTGGGGACAGGGGCTGCCAAGCAACGCGGCCCACCGCCAGGTGACGGCGTTTCTCACCGAAGAAGCCATCGGCCTGATGGACGAGGGCGGCGTGGATGCAGCGCTGATCCACCCGCCAGGCTGGGATCCGAACTCCACGTACCTGGCCTTCGACGCGGTGCAGCAGTACCCCGACCGTTTCGCGATCCTCGGCAGCGTCCCCCTGGACGACTCGGCCAGCCCTGGGCGCTTGCCAACCTGGAAGAGCCAGCGGGGGATGCTCGGGCTGCGCTACACGTTTTTCAAGCCGGAGGAGTGGGTGCGCCTGGGTGACGGCTCGCTGGAGTGGCTCTGGTCAGCCGCTGAGGAGCACGGCATTCCCATCGCGCTGCTGGCGACGGACGCCCTG
>JBBQBU010000015.1:0-25526 GCA_038318015.1 Chloroflexota bacterium
TTAACCGCTTTCGCAGGGGTGTGGATACCAGGGGCGCGGGGCGAGTGGATTAGCCCCCCCTCTCCCGCTTGGGGGTGTGGGGGTCTGGGGGTGTGGGCTTCAGATCACCCGACTCTTCGCCGCCGTCATCCCCGGAATCCAGATCAGCCCGGCCACCGCCAGCAGGAACAGCAGCGGCACCGTCCAGCCGTCCGTCAGGCCGTGTAGCAGCCCCATCACCAGTGGGCCGGTGGCTGCCAGCAGATACCCGCCCGACTGCGCCATGCCGGATAACGCCGCCGCCGTGTCGCTGTCCTGTGAGCGCAGCACGATCACCAGCAGCGCCAGGCTCAGTGACGACCCCTGCGCCACGCCGAGGATCGCCGCCCACAGCATGGCCGTCCAGATCGGTGCCAGCAGCACGCCGAGCAGGCCGGTCGTCATCAGGCTGATGGCGACGCCTACCGGCACCCGCTGGTCTGGCAGCCGCGACGCGATGACCGGTGCTACGAGATTCCCGACCACCGCAATACCGTTGAAGACCATCAGCAACATGCCGGCCTCGGCGGCATCAAGGCCGCGGTCGCGGTAGATGGCCGGCAGCCACGAGAGCAGCCCGTAATACAACAGCGACTGCATGCCCATAAAGAACAGGACGTGCCACGCCAGCGGATACCACCAGACCGGCACGGTGTGGGCCGCCGTAGCCCTGCCCACTGCCATTGCTCCCGCGCGTAGCTGTGGCAGCCAGACGATCAGCGCCACCGTGGCGGTGACGGCCCACACCCCGAGCGCCACCCGTACCGAGCCGTCGGCCGCCCGCATGACTGCCACCGTCAGGCCGGAGGCCAACGACGATCCGGTGGCCATCGCCATCGTGTATGCCGCCATCATGCCGCCGAGGTGCTGCGGAAAGCGGCGCTTGACCAGGCTGGTCAACACCACATTCAGCACGGCGATGGCGAGTCCTGCGAGGATGGTTCCGGGGAATAGTCCCCAGGTCGGCCAGACCGCTCGCAGGAGCAGCCCGCCGACCACCACCGCGACCATCGCGAAGATGGTCCGCTCCTCGCCGAGCCGGGCACGCACCAGCGGTCCGGCCAGCGCCCCCAGGCTGAAGCAGAGGACCGGAATGGCCACCAGCAACGCTGCTGCCGTCGGGCTGAGGCCCAGGTCGGCCAGGATCGGCGGGACACCGGCGACCGGCTGGCGCATGGCCAGTGCCACCAGGACCACGCCAACGGCCGTCATCGCGCCGGAGACCGCTGGCCCCGTGTGGTCGTTCGCCTCGGGGGTCGGTCCGCTGGTCGCAGTCGTCGCGACGAGGATATGTCTCGCGAGTCGGCCGGCCCGACCCGTCACCGATTGCCTGCTGACACGCCGCCGTCCACCGTATACACGCCGCCGGTACAGAAACTGCTGTCATCGCTCGCCAGAAACAGCATCATGCGCGCCACTTCGATCGGCTCGCCGTAGCGACGCATCGGGATCCGTTCGGTGCCGGCTGCCTTCATCTGTGCGGAAGTGATGGCCGGGTCGTCGGTGTTGTCGGCACGCTGCTGCTCGAGCGAGCGCATCATGCGCGTCTCGATGGGGGCCGGGTTCACCGTATTCACGCGAATGTTGTGCGCTGCGCCTTCCATCGCAGCCACCCGCATCAGCCCGATCACGGCATGCTTGCTGGTGGTGTAGGCCGAGGTGCCCGGCCCGCCGCGAAGCCCCGCGATAGACGAGGTGATGACGATGCTGCCGCCGCCGCGCCTGGTCATCTCCGGCATCACGTACTTGAGGCCGAGCCAGACGCCGCGGACGTTGACGGCCATCACTTGATCGAAGATGTCCAACGGGTACTCGCTGATCGGTTGCACGCGACCTTCAATGCCCGCGTTCGCCAGGAAAATATCGACGCCGCCATACCGTTCGACCGCTGCCGTCACGAAGGCTTCCACCTGCCCGGGCTGGGCGGTATCGGCCACGACGTAGCTGGCGGATTCCCGCCCGGCGATGTCAACGGTCTCCTCGACGGCGGACCGTAGCGCCGCTTCGTCCAGATCCACCAACAGCACTCGTGCACCTTCTTCGACGAAGAGCTTCGCCGCCGCCCGGCCGATGCCGCCGCTCCCGCCTGTGATGATTGCCACCTTGCCCGACAGACGCGCCATTGCTTGCTGCTCTCCCTTCTCCGGCTCCATCGCCACCGGCGAGAGTACCATGTGAGGCACGCGGCGGCCCGTAGTTCGTAGGAGGTGAAGCGACGACCCCCCTCTCCCGCTTGCAGGAGAGTGAGTTGGGGGTGAGGGAACCTGGGGGCGGCTTCCGTTACCGAGCGGGTGCTGGCGACGCCGTCGGCTCACACGCGGCGCACGCGTCAGCGTGCCCACGAATGTCAGCCGGGCCAGCATCGTGGAAGCCAGATTCGCCGCCGTTGACAATGGTCAGCGCCGTCAGGTTCGTCTCGTCAGCGATCACGACGACAGTGCTGCCGACATCAAGGTCCGCGAGTTCCTGGGCGTCGCCATTCTGCGTCTGGAATGTGGTGCCGGGCACCAGCCGATACGTCTCAGTCTGCCCGTCGTCGAACGCTAGCGTCACGGTCTGCTTCTCGATGTTGGACAGCGTGCCGACGCTAAAGACCAGTTGCGTGTCGGAGCGAACGGTCGGTGTCGGAACCGGCTGGGCCGTGACCTGCTGCTGCGATAGGCCGACTGGCGCGGCGGCCTGGGCGGCGGCGGTCGGCAGCAGCGCCACACCGAGCAGCAGCATCAGCGTAGCCAGAACGAAGACGCGGCCCCGCAGGCGAACCTGGAAGACGATGCGTTCGAGCGTGTGTGGGGTGCGGGTTGTGCTGCTCATGTTACCAGAAGGTATATGCAGAATTCGGACCGGCGGATGGCCCGTTTTGCTTACATTGGGCTGACATGTGCGAGTTACGCTCATGCTGTTGCCCGCTCGTCATGAAGACGCTGGTGCGCGGCGCGGTGTTCCAACACCCGGCACGCAGAAGAGGACACAATCGCCGTCTGTCGCGCGATCGGCAACGGACCGGCGCTGTCCCGGAAGCAACGGCGCTCCGAGTTCACCTGCCAGGGCCTCCTGCAACGGCGCCTGACTGATGGGAGGGAGTGTATCAGCGGGCGGTGTAGCCGCCGTCCACGACGAGTGTTGCGCCGGTCATGTACCGCGATTCGTCAGACGCCAGGAAGATGCACGCCCCCACCTGATCGTCCGGCCCCCCGAAGCGGCCGAGCGGCACGCGCATCAGGGTGATGCGCCGCCACTCGGCGTCGTCTTCCTGGCGCTGGTGCGTGAGGTTCGTGATGGTCACGCCGGGGGCCACCGCGTTGACGCGGATGTTGTGCGGGGCCAGATCAACGGCCATGCCGCGCGTCAGCATCCGCGAGCCGCCCTTGGACGCCAAGTAGTGCGCGGACCTTGGATTGGCAGCACGGGCGTCAGCTACGTGCCGGGCATCAGTCAGCACGACAGTTCGCAGTCCAGCACGACCACGCAGTGGGGCTACACGCTCTCGGACGCCCAGAACAGCCGCATCATGGTGGACGGCGGCGGCACTACATACCCTGCACTCCTTCCGCTTGACGCTGTCCAACGGACGGCACCGCCAGCCAATAGCTGGCGCTCCCCACATTCGAATCCAGAGCCAGAACATGTTAGTTCAGGTTTGTCACGTTTACGGGCACCATGCGCAGGGCTATCGCATAACCTTCTGTCTACTAGCGTCAAAATCGTGATTTCTGGGCAGACGACAGCGTCCCGAGAGCAGCGATCCGCCCGAAACTTCATCGAATTGGCGTCAACAGGCATGAAGAGGACCCGTCCCCGGTTTATCTTGATTCTCAGCACCGCCCATTAGTAGCCGGAGTGGGAAACTCAAAAGTAATGCGATAGCCCTGGCACCATGCGTTCGACGGTTGGAACCCGGCCATTCCGGACGTGGCACGGTCGCGAGGCGTCGAGTGCGTCACACGTCGCTGCCCATTGAGCTTGGCATGGAGCCGGGGGTTCGCCAGAGTCAGGTGGTGTACCATCCGACTCTGGCGTTGCGAGCACTCCTGCTCGCGCGCAGCCGCAGCTCTGGGGCGGGGTGCTGTGACTTCACGAGAAGCGACTGATGAAGCGTCATCCGACGTTGCGCGAGCATCGCCAGCCGTCGTCGAATGTCTAACCCGGTTGGAATCGCTCCATGCCAGACTCTGTCCTCGCCAGGTACTCGGCATCCGGATCGGGCTGCATGCCGGCGATCTCCTGGGTCTCGCGCTGCCGCAACCAGACAAGCAGTTGGTCGTGTTTGTCGAGACCGACGGGTGCGCAGTGGACGGCATCGCGGTCGCGACCGGCTGTACGGTCGGTCGTCGTACCATGCGCCTGCTCGACTACGGGAAGGTCGCCGCAACGTTCGTGGACACGGCTACGGAGCAGGCTATCCGCATCTGGCCGCGTCCGGGGGTCCGTGCCCGCGTCGCGAGCACAGCAGCCGACCGCTGGCAAGCGATGCTCCTGGCGTATCAGTGTCTACCAACCGGAGACTTGCTCCGGGCTGAACGTGTCGAGTTGACGGAGTCGCTGGCGGGGCTGATTAGCCGTCCTGGGCTGCACAGACCGTGCGACCGCTGTGGCGAGGAGATCATGAACGAGCGCGAAGTTGTCCTCGGCAACGACATCGTCTGTCGGGGCTGCGCCGGCGGACGGTACTACGCGCCGCTCACGAAACCCGAGTGAGCAGCTTCACCGTCCGCTGAAGTCGGGACCGGGCCTCGTCGGGCGACGTGTCTGTCATGCACTCGTCGATGTAGGTGCTGACGATCTCGCCGGCGGTGCGTTCGAGCGCCGTGCGGGCGGCCAATACCTGGGTCAAGATGTCGTCGCAGGCACGGCCCTCGTCGATCATCTTCTGGATGCCGCGCACCTGCCCCTCAATGCGGGCCAGCCGCGCCTTGATCTGCCGCTCTTTTTCGGCTCGTGTTGCCATGTCTCTCCTCCGCACCAGTGGTGATGTGATCGTCGATCATCTTGAGACTATTGTACCCCTGGGGGGTAGTGGTACCTGAAAACTCGGGACGAATGTCCCAGGTGCCGCCGTTCGTGACGCCGTATGGTGAAGCACGAGGGGCGGATTCCTGCGCTCGGATCCCACCGAACAGCAGATGTTTGCTGGGAATATACCGTAGGGGGGTATAGTTCCACACGTAAGCAAGTCGGAGGTGTGTCGTTCATGTCAGCGGATCAGCAGCAGTCAATCTCGCAGCAGCCTGTCCCGGAGCTTGCCCCGGAGGATGCCTACCGCATGCTTGGTAATGGCGGGGCGCTCTTGCTGGATGTCCGTGAGCCGGACGAATACGCATCGGTACATGTGTCGGGTGCTCGCCTGCTGCCGCTTGGGCAGTTGGCCGCCGGTCTCGACGGTTTGCCGCACGACGGCACCATCGTGGTGATCTGCCGCAGCGGGCGACGCAGTGCCGAATCGGTCCGACTCCTGCAACAGTCCGGCTTCGTGCGGCCGCTCAACCTGACCGGCGGCATCCTGGCCTGGCAGGCAGCCGGCTTGCCTGTCGTGGAGCCGGGAGCGTAACCTGATGTTTGCCCTCGGACCGCTGGTTCTGGGTGCCTTGATCGGACTGGTGCTCGGGCTACTGGGTGGCGGCGGCGCGATCCTGGCGGTGCCAGGGCTGGTCTATGTGCTGGGCGTGGACCCTCACGCCGCCATCGCGGCCTCACTGGCCATCGTAGCGGTGGGAGCAGCGACGGGGCTGGTGTCCCATGCGCGGAGCGGCCGGGTGGCCTGGGCGATGGCGGTCCAGTTGGGGCTGACCGGCGCGGTTGGTGCCTGGGCTGGTGCTGCGGCCGGGCGGTTGGTGCCGGGCGAGCAACTCCTGGCACTGCTCGGGCTGTTCATGCTGCTGGCGGCCTTCCTTATGGTCCGCCGCCGGCCCACCGACACGGAGCGTCCTCCCTCGCCGCGCTGGCTTGCGCCACTCTTGGGACTCGGCCTCGGTGTGGTGACTGGCTTCTTCGGGGTCGGCGGCGGCTTCCTGATCGTGCCGGCGCTCACGCTCGGGCTGGGTCTGCCGATGCGCCTCGCCATCGGCACGTCGCTGGCGGTCATCACCGTGAACTCACTGGCTGGCGTCGCTGGCTATCTGGGCGGCGGTACGGTCGATTGGCCGCTGACGCTGCTGGTGTCCGTCGGGGCGGTCGGCGGAGCGCTGGTCGGCAGCCGCCTCGCGGGTGTCGCACCGGAGCGCCAGTTGCGGCGCGGATTTGCTGGACTCGTCGCCGTCATCGCCCTCTACCTCCTCTACCGGAACGCCGCGTCCTGGGTGATCGCATTCGTGCTACCCACCATCGTCAGCCGCTAGTCACCGGCGGGCCACCTGGCCTGCCACCAGCGCGAAGGAGTCCACCATGTTTTTGCAGCAATTTTTCGTTGAAGGTCTGGGACACGCCAGCTACCTGATCGGCTCGGACCAGACCCGCCAGGCGGCGGTGGTTGACGCTCGCCGGGACATCGGGGTCTACCTTGAGGCTGCGGCTGAGGCTGGGTTGCGAATCACGCACCTGCTGGAGACGCACGTCCACAACGATTTTCTCTCCGGCGCAAAGGCGCTTGCGGAGCGCCTGGGCGCAGAGCACGTCGCGTCAGCCGATGCCGGCTTGACGTTCCCGCACCGTGCAGCCCGAGAGGGTGACCAGATCGAGTTGGGCGAGCTTCGGATCACCGTGCTGCGGACGCCGGGCCACACGCCGGAACACGTCAGCTACGTGGTGGCGGACACCTCGCGCGCCGACGAGCCGGTGCTGATCTTCACCGGCGGCGACTTGCTGGTCGGATCGGTCGGGCGACCGGACCTGTTGGGCCGTGAGTTGGGCGAGAAACTCGCCCCGCAACTCTACGATAGCCTGTTCGGCAAGATTCTGAAACTGGAAGATTACGTGGAAGTCATGCCAACGCACGGGGCGGGTTCCCTGTGCGGTCGCTCGATCTCCTCGAAGCGCACCACCACGATTGGCTACGAACGGCGGTTCAACGTCTTCTTGCAGAAGCAGGACCGCCAGGAATTCGTCGATTTCGTGCTCGACGGCAACCCGTATGTGCCGGCCTACTACAAGAACATGCGCTCGGGGAACCTGAACGGTGCGACGGGCTTCGCGGCCCCGGACCCGCGCCCGCTCTCGGTGGGCGAAGTCCAGCACGCGCTCGGGCACGGCGCTCTGGTGCTCGACGCGCGCTCCCCGGGCGCCTACGGCGGCAGTCACTTGCCGAGTGCGTATAGCGTCGGCCTCGGCTCGATGTTGGCGACGTGGGTCGGCTCACTGTTGCCGGTGGATCTGCCGATCATCCTGGTGCTGGAGCGGCCGGCTGACTGGGACGCGGTGGTGACGGCGCTCGCACGAGTCGGCTACGAGCGGATCATGGGCTACCTGAGCGGGGGCATCGCTGACTGGCAGGAGGCCGGATTGCCGCTCGCCACCGTGGAGCAGTTGACAGTGCAGGAACTTGAGCGCCGCCGCCAGGAGACGCCAGACCTCCAGATTGTGGACGTGCGCATGGAAGGCGAATGGTCGAGTGGCCACATCCCGGGCGCAGTCTTCGTGCCGCTGACCGACCTGCCGAATCGGCTGGGCGAGATCGACCGCGATCAGCCCACAGCTGTGATCTGCGGCTCTGGGTACCGTTCGAGCATCGCCAGCGCATTCCTGGAGCGGCGCGGCGTGCGCCAATTGGCGAACACCGTGGGCGGGATGGCCGCCTGGAACGCGGCCGGGCTGCCCACAACGACTGACACCACCGAGACGGCCGCTGCCAGTGTGACCGCTGGCTGATGGGGAACGTATTCATGATGGCAGAACAAACGATGGTGGCGGAGCTTCCGCCAACCCTCTCGGCCAGTGAGCTTGCCGAGGCCCAACGCGCAGGCGCTGTGACCCTGGTGGATGTGCGGACCCCGGCCGAGTTCCAGTCCGCGCACATCCCGGGCAGCTACAACGTGCCGCTTGATCAGCTAGCCGAGCATCGCGCGGAGTTCGGTGGGGTGGGCAGCCCGCTGGTGCTGGTCTGCCGCAGCGGGATGCGGGCGCGGCAGGCCGAGCAATCGCTTCAGGAGGCGGACATCCCGCGCCTGCATGTACTGGACGGCGGCGTGAGCGCCTGGGAGCAGGCCGGTCTGCCCCTGACGCGCGGACTCCAGGCCTGGAGCATTGAGCGGCAGGTCCGTGCGATTGCAGGCGGGCTGGTGGTTGTGGGGACGCTGGGCAGCGTGCTGCTCTGGCCGCCGCTGCTGTATCTGGCGATGTTCGTGGGGGCGGGGCTCCTGTTTGCTGGCGTCACGGACACCTGTGCGATGGGGCTGTTGCTGGCACGGCTGCCCTGGAACCGCAGTGCGGCCACCTGTGATGTCGCGAATGTCCTGACTCGGCTGCAGGCCGAAACGTCTGGGAGGACGCGGACAGCTGGATGATGTCGTCGGTCTGGCGATGCTATGTCGGTGCGAATCACTACGTGAGGCTGCCTGCCCGATGGCAGGCAGCCTCGTCCGGCCCGGGAGGATCTATGAAGGTCATCATTGTTGGTGGAGTCGCTGGCGGTGCATCGTGCGCGGCACGCTTGCGCAGGTTGGACGAGAAGGCTGACATCCTCATGGTGGAACGAGGACCGTACGTCTCGTACGCAAACTGCGGGCTTCCCTACCATGTCGGTGGCGTGATCGAACAAGAATCGAGCCTCCTGGTGGCGAACGAGCAGACATTCCGCGACACGTTCGCCGTCGATGTGCGTACCCGCTGCGAGGCCATCGACGTTTCGCCGCAAGCGAAGACCGTTACGCTGCGAGACACGACGACCGGCGACGTGACCACGCAGAACTACGACAAGCTGGTGCTCGCCCCCGGGGCAGTCTCGGTCCGACCGCCCCTGCCTGGGATCGACCTCCCTGGAATCTTCCAGGTGCGGACGGTCCCGGACGCCCGAGAGATCCGCGAGTGGATTCAGGGGGGCAGCGCGTTCCTCAGCGGCATGCAGCGGTATTCGGGATTCGAGGGCATGCGGCCGACGACCCGAGCGGTGGTGGTTGGCGGTGGGTTCATCGGCCTGGAGACGGCGGAGAACCTCGTCCATCGGGGCTTCGAAGTGACGCTGGTCGAGATGCTCGATCAGGTGCTGCCACCGGTTGATCGAGAACACGCGCGCGTCGTCGAGGCCAACCTGAAGAAGCACGGGGTCCGACTGGCGCTCAACGACGGGGTCGCCGGCTTCAAACAGACCGCAAACGGCGCTCTCAGCGTGGAAACGCGATCCGGGAAGTGTTACCCCGCCGACCTCGTGATTGTGGCCCTCGGCGTCCGCCCCGATACCACCCTGGCGAAATTGGCCGGATTGGAGATCGGTGAACGCGGGGGGATCCGCGTTGACGAGCAGATGCGGACGAGCGACCCGGACATCTTCGCCGTCGGCGACGCCGTCGAGGTGAAGGACTTTGTCACCGGCGAGTGGAGCCTCATCGCGCTTGCCGGGCCGGCCAACCGACAGGGCCGGATCGCCGCCGATGTGATCGCTGGTCGGAAGTCGCGTTACCGCGGCACCCAGGGCACCGCTGTCGTTGGCTTGTTCGGCGAGACGATCGCGTGGACCGGCGTGAGCGAGAAGCTGTTGAACCGCATCGGCGACGCCGACTACGAGAAAGTCTACCTCTACCCGAACTCACACGCCGGCTACTACCCGGGCGCAAAGCCAATCGCCATGAAGGTTCTCTTCCGGAAGTCCGACGGGCGCCTGCTCGGGGCTCAGGCCATCGGGGAGGATGGGGCGGACAAACGAATCGACGTGTTCGCAGCCATGCTCCAGCTCGGCGCCACGATCTACGACCTGGAGGAAGCCGAGCTGTGCTACTCGCCCCAGTTCGGAAGTGCGAAGGATCCGGTGAACTTTGCCGGGATGGTCGCAAGCAACGTCTTGCGGGGCGACATGCCGATCAGCCACTGGAATGCGGCCATGCCCGGCTGTGTCCTGGATGTCCGCGAGCCTGCGGAGATTGCAGTCGAACACGCGCCGGGCGCCCAGTACATCCCACTCAGTCAGCTCAGGGAGCGCCTCGATGAGCTCCCCCGCGACCGTGAGATCCAGGTGGTGTGCCGATCCGGCCAGCGGGCCTACACTGCCACGCGGATCCTGTTGCAAAACGGATTCGAGGCAACGAACGTCTCAGGTGGGATGCTGTCGCTGGCACAACGCGGCCTGCTCAAGAGCGATGTAGACCTGTCTCCGGTCGGCTCAGGAGCGAACTGACACATGTGAGAGACGCCAGGAAGGCCCGGGAAACCCCGGGCCTTCCTGGCGTGTCCAGACGGTGGTGCAGCGGCCTGTTGACTGCTGCCGCTATCGCTGCGGGCCGAAGCCCGGCATCATGCCCGGGCCATGGCGACCTGGGCCGCCCCCGGTTCCCATGCCAGAGCCCATCCCCGGACCCGTGCCCTGGCCGAAGCCAGCGCCGCGCATCCCCGCTCCCGGAGTTCCCATCCTGCCAGCGCCGGCCTGCCCTGCCATGTGCGCTCGGATGCCGGCCTCCATACGCGCCTGCATCTGGTCAGCCTGCTCCTGGGTCAACTGGCCGCCCTGCACCCGAGCGTCGAGCGCGGCCTTCTGGGCTGCGCGTGCGGCTGTGACGACCATCTCGGGATCGATGCCCTTCTCCTGGGCCAACTGTATGATCGTCTTGCCGGAGCGCTGGGCGGCGAACAGCTCCTCCGAACTAATGCCAAGCGCCGCCGCGATGGCTGCATGTGGTGCCCCCGCCAGGCCTGCTGCCCCCGCGCCAGGTCGTCCGCCGGACCTCGGCCCACCGCCAGCACCCATCGGACCGGTTCCTGGCGCCCATTCCTGCTGCTGCGCGACTGCCGTCCCTGCCAGCGCCCCACCAAGCAGCAGGCCGCCGGCCAGCGCCACGAATCCTCGCCTTGTCATTCGGGTTGTCATAGTAATCCTCCGTTTGCCTGCCAGGAGCGATGAGCGAGCGGGTTCCCGTCGCTCAGTCATGTCAGGCGTTTCGCCGCTTCAATTTCGTGCGTTGATCCTTGCCGTCATCTCCATAGGCGTCATCCCAGGTGCTCGGCCAGGATACCCATCCAGGATACCCATCCAGGGTATCTACCTTAAGTATTGCTCGGAGTAGGTCAAGCTAGCATGTCGGAAAGATCAAGTTTCGATCAAGAAGCGGCGCCCCGGCCTCGAAGGGCCTGGGGCGCCGCGCAGACAGAGACGTCAGGATAGGACGTCGAAGTCTCCGAACAGCATGAACAGCACTGAGAACGCCGGCTTCAGAGCCACTGCTCGCTGGATGATGGCCGGCGTGTCACCAGCGTCCAGCGCCGCCTGTAGCTGCGACAGCGCCGCGCTCTCCGCGCTCAGTTGCTTTTGCATGGCGGCTTGCTTCTCCGGTGCGAAGCCGAAGAGCGCGGCGTCGAACGGCGCGGCGGTCACGTCTGCCCAGATCGAGCGGGCAGCGGGCAGGTGGGACTGGATCACGTCCAGATCGGCGGCGGACAGCGTCTGCGGGGTCTTCCCCTTGGCGGCGAGCACGATGGCTTCCATCGGCTCGTGGAAGCGGGTCAGATGATCGACGTAGTACGTGAGGCCATTGCGCTCACGCAGGCCCATCAGCGTGATGCGCACGTCCTCAAGCTCGTCGTGAGCGGCTACCAACCCACTGTTGGCGCGGACGATCTCGTCCGCGCGCCCGATCATGTCATTGACGGCGTCGAAGTCGGGCCGCCACTGCGGATCGGCCGGGTTGGAGCCGATGTACTTTGCCTGAAAGGCTGCCCAGGTCGGGACGAGGATGGCCATCGACTTCTGCGACGGCTCAAGCTTCTCCAGACTGGTAACTGCCAGCGCGGCGATGTAGGCGCGGTCGAGCGTCACCATGTCGGCCAGGAGGTAGGTCGGCGGCATCGGCGCAGCGGCGGCTGCCGGTTGGGCCGCGCTCGGCGCAATGACGAGAACTGCCAGCAGCAGGGCCGCCAGCACGGAAAGGAAGAAGAGTCGGCGTCGCATGGGGGTGTCCTTTCGTCGTACACGCGATGTGGGGTGACTGACTATGGGCGGGTCGGTGGCGAAAACCGTCGCCGTTGTGGATTGCGCGCGGCCGCGCTACTTCTTCTGGCGCGCGAGCAGCCAGTCGCGAATCGTCTGCGGGTTGAAACCAGGGACGCTCTTTTCCACCTGCTTCAACTCGGTTGCACCGGGCACGTCAGCCGGGATGCCGGTGGCGGCCTTCAATTCGTCAAGGGGAACGGAATACGCGGTGGCGATCTGATCGAGGGTCATCCAGCCCTTGATCTCCAGCGGGTCGTTCCCGGAGAGCACCACCGTCTCGCCCGAACCAGTCACCCGCCCGGAGGTCGTCCAGAAACCGATGGCCATTGACGCCTGGATCGTCCCAAAGAGGATGACGAGGCCGAGAACGGCGTAGAGGTACGGCGAGATGGTGACCGAGCGCCAACGCTGGGTGCTGGGCACGACCACGACGGCCGGGTTGCGCCGCAGCGCGGTCAGTTCGAGTCGGAGGGTGGTCATGGCAGGCTCCTTCAGGCGGCCACGGTGCTGTCGCGGTCTGGATCTGGGCTGACCGCGCCGGCCACTCTCGGCCGGGTTGGGACGCCCGGCAGGGTGAGGGTCACGTTCAGGCCGGACTCGCTGGGACACGATCCCAGGCATTCGAAGCACATCAGACAGTTGCTGTCTGTTACTCGGCTAAGGCGCTCGACCGGGATGCCGACGGGGCAAGCCGTCGAACAGAGGTTGCACCCGACGCAGGAGTCGCCCTTGCGCTCGATGGCGATCGGACTCAGTTTGCCGACGAGGCCGATGGTTGCGCCGAGGGGGCACGCGTAGCGGCAGAACGGCCGCTCAACCACGAAGGACAGTAACAACACGGCCACGAGGACGCCGAATGCCAGCGTAACCTGGAGGGTCGCGATTTCGAGCAGCGCCGACCACGGATCGACATCACGGAAGACCATCCGGCCGTAGTAAGCGGTCCCGATCAGTACCCAAGCCAGCACTGCGTACCGCGCGTAACGCAGCGGCCGGTCGAGCGCGGCCAGCCAGGCGAGACGATGCTGCGTCGCGCGCGACCATGTGCGCAGAGCCGGGATGTGCCGCTGCAACGTGCGGCTTACCAGCGCGATGACTGACTGGATGGAACCGAACGGGCAGACCCAGCCGCAGAAGAATCCGCGCGCTACGACGGCCGTCAGCAGGATGGCGATGAAGAGCACGAAATTTGAGGCATGCGAATGTTCGATGAACTTGCCGCCCGAACTGGCCCAGCGATAGAGCGTCTCCAAGCCGCCAAACGGACAATACGACTCAGCCGAAGCTGCCTCACCTTCCGGCAAGAACTCATGCCGCACCACGAGGGCGGCGATGAAGAGGGCGAATCCCAGTTGGACAAGGTGGCGGATCTGCTGTAGCCGCCGGCCCCAGGCGCGGGGGCGTCGCGCAAGACCCGGCGGGTCTGAAGTGGACAACGTGTTCACGGTTGGCCGCCCTTCCTGACCGTCCGCGCGCCAGCCTGGCGCAGACGTGACGGGTGCTACCCCAATCTTGGCGCGCAACGCGAGCGGCAGGAAGGGACATCTGTCACACTATACCCAGGATAGGTATCATGCTTGCCTGTAGTGTAGGCGGGGCTAAGAGAACCCAGGCCTGCTGTCGGAACGGTCACCTAAGCCTGCGCTCATCGGCCCCGCCCGTGGCTATGGGCCTCGTCCTGCTTCGGGAACACATCGGCCGGACGCTCTACTCCCGCGGACGGTGATAATCACCGGCCGGCGTAGCCCAGGATGCAGGGCGATGGTCAAGGGTAGAGGGAGCGTGCAGCATGGCGCATGCAACAGGGGAGCCGTTTGAATTCGGTGTCACTGTTCGGCGTTCGCTGGTAGACCGCGTGTCCGTCAGGTGGCGGCTGCTGCTGCTGACCCTGGCTGTTGCCGTTCCGTTTCTCGTGCTGGTGGCGTACCTCGCCGTGCAGAGCGTCGCCGCCGGCCGTGCTGCAATTCGCAGCGCGACCATCGAGGAGGCACGCGTCCGCGCCGCCGACCTGGATACGCTCATCGGCTCGTGGCGGCAGACGCTCGACGTGCTGGCCCAGACCCCTTCGGTTCGCGAACATCGCGCCGACGAGGCGAACCGTCTCTTCGAGGGCATGCTCCAGACGTACCCGTACCTCATCAACATGTCGGCGCTCGACCCCGACCTGACGGTCTGGGCGGCGGGCCTTCCGCAGAATCGTGGCGTGCGCATCACTGGCGCCCAATCTGAGCGAGCCCGCCCGGTGCTGGAGCGCGGCGAAACGGACGTATCCGAACGAGTGGCCGTTGCAGAGGGGCCGGGGCCGCGCAGCCGCCTCGCGTTTATCCGCCACCCGGTCCGGGATCAGGCGGGCCAGATCATCGGATTGATCCAGGTCGGCCTGCCGCTGGAGACGCTCGGTCAAGCGCTGCACCTGGACACGGCGACCCCGGACCGCCCAATTGCCATTGTCCACGCCGACGGCACACTCTTGACGACCAGCACCGACGATGCGCTCTGGTCCGCGCGCGGTGCGACTTGGGGCCAGGGCCAAGGGCAGGGCCAGGTGCAGGGCTTCCCGGCGGCCAGAGGGACGCTTGACCTACAAGATGATGCCGGTATCGAGTGGCTGGTAGCGTACCAACGCGCTAACTCGCTGCCCTGGTATACGCTCGTCGCGACCCGTCGATACGAGGCGTTCGCCCCGCTCCGCCAGTTGGCGATCAGCACGACTGTGACCGTGTTGGTCGTGACCCTGATGACCTTGCTGGTTGGACGACACCTCGGGCGCGGCATCACCGAGCCGATCAGTACCCTGGTCGTCGCCGCTCGACGCTTCGCCGACCGCGACTTTTCACACCGGGTGCCGGCCGTCGGCAGCCAGGAGCTAGCGCAGGTCGCGGACGCCTTCAATCAGATGGCGGCCCAACTCAAGACAACCTATGAGGATCTTGAGGACCGGGTGCGTGAGCGGACCGCCGACCTTGACGCCACCCACCGCGAGCTTGAAGCCGTCAACGTCGGTCTTCAAGACACTGTACGGCAGCAGCTTTCCCAGTTAGAGCGGACCAATCAGCTCAAGCGATACCTCTCGCCGCGCATTGCCGATCTGTTGGTCAGCGAGCGGTCAGAGTTGAGTACGAGGATTCGTCGTCGCGACCTGAGCGTCCTGTTCACTGATGTGCGCGGGTTCACCACGCTTTCGGAGGAGCTTGAGCCGGAAGACCTCGTCGAGCTGCTCAACGCCTTTCTGACCGAGATGACCCAGGCCGTCTTCGAGGAGGGCGGTACGCTCGACAAGTACCTCGGTGACGGGCTGATGGCGTTCTTTGGCGACCCCATCCCCTACGATGACCATGCGGAGCGCGCGGTACGGGCCGCGTTGGCGATGCGGGAGCGGCTCGCTGGGGTGCAGCAACGCTGGTTCGCCATCGGGCAGCAGCCGCTGGCTATCGGCGTCGGCATCGCGTCCGGCTTCGTCACCGTTGGGGCCATCGGTTCGCCGGACCGGCTGGAGTACACCGTTCTCGGCAATCACGTGAATCTCGCCGCCCGGCTGGTCAGTGTGGCCGCGCCCGGCGAGATCCTCTGCAATGCCAAGACAGCCGCCGCCGTGGAGGGGTGGGCGGTCGTGCACGACCGGGGTCTGGAGACGATCCGCGGCCGGCTTCATCCAGTACACCTCTTCGATGTCGTCGGCCGCCGTGTGGATGCAGCGAGTCGCTTATCACCCCCTGTCGCCCCGCCCGGAGAGCGGGGCGCCGGCGAAGCCTCAGAAGCCGAGTGCGACGAACGACCAGACGACAACGCCAAGAGTCACGACGATCGAGAGTCCGGTCAACAGTCGGTGGAGGCCCGTCTCATGACGCAGACGGACGAGCATCAGCCCGGCCATTACCAACGACACCAGGAGCATTGAGCGCCTGACCAACGGGTAGTCCGTCATGAAGCTCATCCCGGCGGCGCCGCTCCCGAGCGCCAGGATCAGCATATGCATCGTGTGGTGCTGGGTCGCGAGGACGGTCAGCAGCAACGAACCGACCGATGCGACCACGGCGCTCCCGCCAAGAATTCGAAAGGGGATCCTCATGAGTCTACCTCGGGCCGTGCTGCATCAACATCCTGCTCGTCGATGGCATCGACCAGGATTGCGAGCGCCTGAAGCACCTGCGGCTGAGCGGCCTGCGGGATACGTTCGAAAATCGTGGCGAACCGCCCTGCGCGGGCCGTCGCCAGGCGGTCGGCCACGGACTGGCCGTCGTTGGTGAGGACAAGGCGGATCGCGCGACCATCCCGGTGATCCGTCGTGCGGCGCACCCAGCCCCGCCGCACGAGTGAGTCAACCAGGCGGCTCACCGTACTCTTTTCCAGACGAAGATGGTCGATCAGCGCGCCCTGGGCAAGAGCCGGGGCGCGGTCAAGCGCGAGCAGGGCGTGTGCGACCGAGACGGACATCGACTCGCCACACGGTGTTCGGTCCTCGGCAAGGAGACCAAACGCCCGAACCAGTGCAGACATGCGGTCGCCGAGGACCTCAGAGCCGGTCATCGAACCCTCTCCCATCAACTGTTGCATTTTACAACTATCATGGCTTCTGCGACAGGTTTTGCTCAGGGCGCCGCCGAGGACGAGCTGATCGTAAGAGCGGAATCGCTCTGCCGCGCCTCCACGCCTTTGTCGGGGATAGCCGTGGGACATCTGTCAGGCACCGGGCAGGACAATCGGAACGGCCTGTCCGGACGTTGCCGCCGTACGATGATCGACAGATAGATCAATATCTATTGAATGACCATCTACGGCCGCCCGGGCCGCCCGGCGGGAGGCTCCTTGATACATCAGGCAGCAACCACTCCACGCGCTGGTAGACGCCGGCTACTTGTCGTCTCAGCCCTGGCCATTGCGCTCTGGGTGATCGCCTACGGCCAGATCCAGGCGCTTGCCGATTTGCTCGCATTCGAGGTGCTCGGGTTGGAACCCGGCTCACACCTAGGTGAGGCCGTCGCCTTCTTCTTATATGACGTTCCGAAGATCTTCCTGTTGCTGAGTGGCATCGTCTTCGTTGTTACCGTGATTCGCAGTTTCTTCCCGCCGGAGCGGGTGCGGCAAGTGCTCGTGGCCGGTGGCGAGTTTTCTGGCACGGCGCTGGCTGCATTGCTTGGGGTCGTAACACCGTTCTGCTCATGTTCTGCTGTGCCGCTCTTTATTGGATTCGTCGAGTCGGGCATTCCGTTGGGAGTGACGTTCGGGTTCCTCATCGCCGCACCAGTGGTGAACGAGGTGGCGTTGATACTGCTGGCGGGCCTGTTCGGTTGGCAGGTTGCCCTCCTCTATGTCGGCACCGGCCTCCTGGTGGCGACGGTGGGCGGTGTCGTTATCGGCTGGCTCGGCCTGGACGATCAGGTTGAGGCGTATGTGCGCGAGATCAAACTGGGCAACGCTCACGAAGAGCGGCCAACCCTTGCGCAGCGCCTGACTGAGGCGTGGGCCTACACGCGCGACCTGCTCCGAAGGGTGATGCACTGGGTCGTCGGCGGAATCGCTGTCGGCGCTCTGATCCATGGGTACGTCCCGACTGAATTCGTGGTCGAGTACGCTGGCCGCGACAACCCGCTGGCGGTGCCCCTGGCGGTTCTGATTGCGATCCCGCTCTACTCGAACGCCGCCGGCACCATCCCGATCGTCCAGGCGCTGATGGCGAAGGGTGTGCCGCTCGGGACGACCCTCGCCTTCATGATGGCGATTACCGCGATCTCGGTGCCGGAGTTGGTCATCCTACGACGGGTCATCAAGCCCCGGCTGATCGCCGTCTTCGTAGCCGACGTTACGGCCGCGATCATCATGATCGGCTACCTGTTCAACGCCATCCTCTGATCCGTAACCTGGAAGGAGCGTCCTCTCATGAACGTGAAGATCCTCGGCACCGGCTGTTCGAATTGTCTGCAACTGGAGAAGATCGCCCGCGAAGTTGCCACGGATTCGGGCATTGAGGCCGGCTTTGAGAAGGTGACCGACTACCCTTCGATCATGGGCTACGGCGTCATGAGCACGCCCGCGCTGGTCATCAATGGTGCGGTGAAGTCGAGTGGGCGTATTCCATCGAAGGCGGAGATCGCCGGCTGGCTCCGAGAGGCTGCGACTGAGTCTGCGGCAAGGGCAGCGCCGGCCTGACTTCTCACCCGAGCAGTTTCCGAGGCGTCTGCTCAATCAAGCAGGACGGTGGTTCGAGTTTGGGTTGTCGAGTCTCGCGGTGGGGTCGTTTGAGACACACGGCACGCCGCACGCAGGACGGTTGTCCCCCATGTTCATCTCACGCCAGCGCTATAGTTGAGCCACCAGGAAGCCCCAGCGACCTGGATTCAGGTAAGGCAAACCTGATGGGAGTGCAGGAAGATGGTCATGACGCGAAAGACTCGGGCACGCCATCTCCTGCTGGAAGTGCTGCAGATTGATTGAACAGAGCACCAGGCTCCTACGCAAGTAGGAAGAAGCGGCCATCCGGGCAGGCCCTTGAGCCGTCCAGCCATCAGTGCAGCAGCCGTCGATCAAACGCAAGCGTGGCCAGGTCAGCGCAGCCGCGAGACGCCCAGACGATCGACAGCGAGAGAGCGTAGAGATACCGAAGCCCCTCAAGGCTGACTTGAGAGGCTCCGCGAAGGCCAACAGCATAGTCGGCCTTCGCCCCCATTCGAATGTGTCGGGCTCGTCGCTGCGAACTGGGGCTGTCTGGCCGAGGTCGTAAGATCGCCCGGCTTCGCCCCGCACAAACGTCAGTCGCCGAGGTCGCACGATGAACGCGAGCCATCAGTACATCAGTCTGCTGCGGCGAGGCATAGCACTCGTCGC
The DNA here is from genome assembly GCA_038318015.1 of Chloroflexota bacterium. Classification (GTDB taxonomy): domain Bacteria; phylum Chloroflexota; class UBA6077; order UBA6077; family JACCZL01; genus JADZEM01. Next base: position 18,905 of record JBBQBU010000015.1, read on the forward strand.
CATCGTGTTCGGTCTTGCCACGCTCATCGCAGGGGGCGGTGTCCTGGGCGGCTCGGACCCTGGGTATACCGTACTTTTGCCCTTGCTCATCTTCAACACGGTCATGGGCTTCGCGTACGTCGCTGCTGGCGTCACCATCTGGCGCGGCCTTGCGGCAGGGAGGTACGTGGCCGCCACGATTTTCCTGGTCAACTTGCTTGTACTTGGCGGCGTTGGCTATCTGTATGCGACTGGCAGTGGAGTCGCGATCGACAGCGTTCGTGCCATGGTCCTGCGAACCGTCGTGTGGCTCGGAGTGTGGCTCGGAGTCGTGTGGACGAGCCGACGGGAGCACGCCCGGGCATCAGGATTCGGCTCGCGATAGGCCTGTCGCCGCCGTGCCCCACGTGCCGACTGACAAGATGCCCCCATCGACCCACACTCGCCAACGTGTGAAGGTGTGACAGCCTTCCTTTAACATTTATGCAGAATGAGAGGCGGGCCGTGACCGTAGGCTGCCGCGACTGTGGCGCCTCTCCCAGAGGGTGGGGAGATGGATGCGGCTCAGAACACGATGGCCTGCCCGTTGAAGAGCGCCCCAAAGACTGTGGCTGCGGCATTGATCTCGCGGAAGAACATCAGGTGGTACACCACGCCCATCCAGAGCCAGAACAATGCCAGGATGGCGCTGATGATCCAGTTCGAGCGGTGCCGACGGCGAATCGCCAAGTCGACGGCCACCAGCCCGAACATATAGGCGACAGGCTGCAGCGGCCAGATCGACACGTTGTACTGCTCAAAAACGGTGAGGAACTGTTCGGTCGTGAAGGGAGGCATGCAGGCTTCCTTGAGCCGGTCGCACGGACGGCCTATCCGGACCGTATTGCCTCAACGGGGTCAGCCCAGATCTGCCTCACATGGCCGATGCACCCGAGCATCAGCACGGCGTACGCGAAATCACGCGCACGCCTCTCGATGGTCGCGTGTCCCACCTCACCGAATCGTATACCGATACCCCCATCAGGTATTCAGGACATCTGTCATGGTCAGGCCGGGACATTTGGGGGAGCGTGCGGGACGCTCGTGAGGTTCACACTGATCGTGACGTTTGCGACAGCGTCTGTCGCCGTCAGAAGGGCCGCATACGCATAGATGCGGCGTCTTGTGCACGCGGGAGGACCCTGATATGTATGACATCTCCCGCCGCGTCTTTCTGGAGCTGCTCGGCGCAGCGACAGCCGGCGCGACGATGGCGAGCGGCAAGCTCTCGGACGCGGCCGATGCTGCCGTCCGACTGGTGCGGCCCCGCCCCTGGTACGAACAACGCGCGGGCGTCCAGAAGACCTATAGCTACTGCGACATGTGCTTGTGGAAGTGCGGCATCGTCGTCAGCACGGTCAACGGCAAGGTCGTCAAGATCGACGGCAACCCGGCCGACCCGAAGTCGAACGGCCGCCTCTGTGCGCGTGGCAACGCTGGCGTCGCCGCCCTGTACGACCCTGATCGGCTGAAGAAGCCGCTGATCCGCGTGGCCGGCAGCGAGCGTGGGGACGGCCGCTACCAGGAAGCTAGCTGGCAGGCGGCGCTCGACTACTCGGCCGAGCGGCTGCTCGCCGTCAAGCAGCAGTGGGGCGGCCCCGAGGCCGTTGCCTTTTTCGGACACGGCACGGCGGACGGCTGGTTTGCCGAGTATCTGCCGCAGGCGTTCGGTAGCCCGAACACGGCCAAGCCGAGTGTGTCGGTCTGCGTCGGGCCGCGCGAGGTCGCCGCCACGCTGACCTACGGCCGGGCGTTTGGCGGCCACGAGCCGGTCGATTGGGACGAGACGAACTATATCGTCCTGATCGGCAACCACATCGGTGAGAACGCCCACAACACGCCGATGCAGCAACTTGCCGATGCCCGCGCACGCGGCGCGAAGCTAGTCGTCGTAGACCCGCGCTTTTCCAGCGTGGCGATGAAGGCCGACACCTGGCTGCCGATCAAGCCGGCCACCGACACCGCGCTGATCCTGGCCTGGATCAACGTGCTGATCTCAGAAAAGCTGTACGACTGGCAGTTCGTCGAGCAGTACACGCAGGGCTTCGGCCAACTTGCCGAGTCCGTCCGCGAGAACACGCCCGAGTGGGCTGCGCAGATCACCGACCTGTCACCCGACGACATCCGCGCCGTGGCGCGTGGCCTCGCCGAGGCAAAGCCGCGCGCGGTGGTGGTGCCCTCACGGCACGTCGCGTGGTACGGCAACGACACTCAGCGCAACCGAGCCATCTTCATCCTCAACGCGCTGTTGGGGAGCCCTGGCCGGCACGGTGGCTTCTGGATCCAGAAGGCCCCGTGGATCGAGGAGTACCCGCACCCGGCTTTCGGAGCAACCGCCGACGCTGGCGGCTGTAGCGCTCCCGGTGATGCTGGTGGGGCGGTCGAAGCTGCGGCCCCGCATGAGACCCGGCCGCGCGCTGATGGCGGTGACGGCATCAAGTTCATGACCGGCTCGGTGGCGATTCAGGAGTTGATCGAGCCGATGGTGAGCGGATCACCGTACCCGATCAAGGGGCTGGTCAACTACGGGATGAACCTGTTTCACAGCATCCCGAACGTCGAACGCACCAAGCAGGCCGTCCGCAACCTCGACTTCTACATGGCCATCGACGTGCTGCCGATGGACCATGTGATGTGGGCGGATGTGATTTTGCCTGAGGCCACATACCTCGAACGGTACGACGATCTGCTGGCCCAGGCGCACAAGCGGCCGTACATTGCCCTGCGTGAGCCGGCCGTTGCGCCGCTCTACGACTCGAAGCCCGGCTGGTGGATCGCGAAGGAGCTGGGCACGCGATTGGGTCTGGGCGCGTACTTCCCGTGGGCAACCATTGAGGAGTACCTTGACGACCGGTTGCACACTGTCGGGTCAAGCCTCCAGGGCATCCGCGAGGCCGGCGGCGTGCTGATCCAGAAGGGCCAGCCGTACATTGAGGATCTCGAAGCGGCCAAGAAGCCACCATTCCCGACGCCCAGCGGCAAGATTCTGCTCTACAACGAGAAGCTGAAGGCGGCCGGCCACGATCCCGTGCCGCGCTATGTACCGGTCCCGGAGCCGCCGGCCGGCATGTTCCGCCTGACGTACGGCCGAGCGCCGATGCACACGTTCGCAAAGACCCAGAACAACGCTCTGCTCTCGAAGGTGATGGCCGAGAATGAGCTGTGGCTGAACACCGACGCCGCGCAGACACTCGGACTGACCAACGGGCAGTACGTCGAGATGGAGAACCAGGATGGCGTCGTCAGCGCTCCGATCCGACTGAAAGTGACCGAACGGATTCGCCCCGACCTCGTCTACATGGTGCACGGCTTCGGGCATCAGACCGTCGGTCTTGGTCGCGCCCATGGCCGGGGTGCCAGCGACGTCAGCATGCAGACCCGCTACGCCCTCGACCCGATCTCTGGCGGTGCTGGGTTGCGCGTCAACTTCGTGTCGGTCCGCGCAGCTTCCGTCGAGCCTGTCCAGGCCAGCCGCCGACCCGGCAAGGCCGCGCTCCTGAGAAAGGAGGCCTCAGCATGACGCGCTTCGTGATGGCGATTGACCTCGACCGCTGCCTCGGCTGCGACGCCTGCGTGGTCGCCTGCATGACTGAAAATCAGGTGCCCGACGACGCCGGCGCGCGGCTGCGGATGCGCGAGGTCGTCATGGGCACGTTCCCCAAGCTCTCCGGCGAGTTCCGCCCGGAAGCCTGCTTCCACTGCGACGATCCGCCGTGCGTGGATGCCTGCCCCACCGGCGCGACCTTCCAGACCATCGAGGGCGTCGTGCTGGTGAACGAGGACCGCTGCGCCGGCTGCAAAGCCTGCATGACGGCCTGTCCCTACGGCATGCGCTACCTGCACACCGAAGGCTACGTGGACAAGTGCACGTACTGCTACCACCGGCTGAAGGAAGGCCGGCAGCCCGCCTGCGTTGAGACGTGCCCGACCAGCGCCCGCATCTTTGGCGACCTTGAAGACCTGAACGGGCCGATCCAGCAGGCGATGGCAAACGCGCGCAGTGTTGACCGCGTCGAGGCTATCGGGGGTGCGACCCCGAGCCTGCTCTACCTCAATAGCCGGGTGCTGGGCAGACGGCGCTCACTCGGCGAGGAGCACATCTGATGTTTGCCGAGACACCCTTTGAAGAGGGGCTGGCCGCGATCAGCCCCGGCGCGTACCCGCACCTTGAGGTCTGGGAGTGGCCGGTCGGCCTCGACTTGTTCCTGATGAGCCTGGCCGGTGGGCTGTTGATCCTGACGAACGGGCTGGCGCTCTGGCGCTGGCACCAGGACCGGGGCGCGAGCCAGCTATCTGTGTGGACCGACGTACTGGTGCTTCCGAGCATCCTGGGCGGCCTGTTCATGCTCTGGATTGACCTCGGCGCGAAGCTCCAGGCGCTCCGCTTCTTCTTGGTCTTTGAGCCGACGAGTGCGATGTCGTGGGGATCCTGGCTGGTTGGGCTGTCGCTGCTGGGCGGCACGGCCCGCGTAGCGCAACGGTTGAACGCCGAAGGTGCCTGCCCGGCGGGACGCCTGCTGCATCTGGCGCGCGTGCGGCCGGTCGCCTGGACGCTTGAACGGACCATGGCCGCCCGGACCGCCGTGGCATGGCGGGCCGACGCGTTGGGCCGTGGCCTGCTGGTCGCGAATGTGCTGCTCGGGACTGGCCTGGGGCTGTACACCGGTGCGCTGCTGGCGACGCTTGCGGCTCGCCCGCTGTGGGCGAACATGGCGCTCCCGTTCTTCTTCCTGGCCTACGGCCTCGCTGCGGCGGCCGGGGTCGTGCTCCTGACCAGCGCACGTGCTCAGGCCGACGGTGCGCGGCTTATCGTGACCGTCGCGACGGCGCTGGCCCTGGGGTTCGGCGCGGCGTACGTGCTGACGACGCCGGCGCTACTGGCGGCGCTCCCGCCCACGGCACCGTTCGGTGGCGGCTGGTTCGGACCGACATTCTGGCTGCTGGGTATCGGCATGGGCCTTGTGGTGCCGCTAGCGCTCGAAGTGTGCGCGTTGGCGTTGCGTGCGCTGCGCCCGCTGACGGACCGCCTGACGCCCTGGCTCATCCTGGGGGGCGGGCTGGCACTGCGACAGGCCCTGGTCTACGCAGGACAAGCCTATGCACGGTAGCTCCACCTCACGCACATCCATCTACCCGTCCTATCGAATAGCCCAATCGTCTGATGACTCCCCATGCCACTCGTCTAATCTCACAAGAAGGGTCGCATCATGAACGCTCGTCTTAGCCGTCGGTTCATCGCCATGGTGGCAGCATTCGCGCTCTTCGGGGCGGCCTGTGCGCCAAAGTCGGCACCACTCCCGGCACCCGCACCAGCAGCCGCCCCGGCGAAGCCGGCACCCGCCGCGCCAGTCGCCGCACAGCCGGCCGCTCCCGCTGTCACGCAGCTTGATCTCGTTGGTACCCTTGACAAGACGCTGTTCGGGCTGCCGGAGGGTTGGGCCGTCGTGCAGCCGAAGGCACTCGCTGAGCAGATGCAGGCCGCGCCGGCCATGCTCATCGACCTACGCGAACCGAGCGAGGTCGAGAAGGGGTACATCGCCAGCGCCGTACACATCCCGTTGCGCACCCTGGCTGACAATCTGAACGCCCTGCCGGTCGACAAGGCCGCACCGATTGTCCTCTACTGCGGCAGCGGCCACCGCTCGGCGATGGGGCTGTTGACGCTGCGCGCGTTCGGCTACACCAACGTGAAGAGCATCGCGGGCGGCACCAGCAACTGGACGAAGGAAGGGCTCCCGCTTGCGACCGAGCCCGCAATTCCGGCGGCGACGGCCCAGGCGGCACCGGGCCAATTCGACGCGCAGCTTGCCGCGTCGTTCAGCACGTATTTGAAGGGCATCCCCGAGGGTTGGGGAGTTGTCCAGCCGAAGGCGCTTGAAGAGCAACTGGCCGCCGCCAAGCCGTATCTGCTCGATGTCCGCGAGCCGTCGGAGAGCGGCAAGGGGATCATTGAGGGCGCAGTGACCATGCCGATCCGCGGACTCGCCAAGAACCTCGACAAGTTGCCGGCCGACAAGGCGACCCCCATCGTGGTGTACTGTGGCAGCGGTCACCGCTCGGCGATGGCCATGGAGACGCTGCGGATGGCTGGTTACACCAACGTGAAGAGCCTGGGCGGTGGCACCACAAACTGGACGGGCGCCGGCCTAGCTTTGACTGGCGGCGCATAACACCTGTTTGGCTCCGAAACATTGCACGTACCCGGCGCACCCTAATCGCGTTGCTGTCCATCCGCCGCTCTAGTTGGGCGGCGGATGGATAGCGTTTCGCGTGATCTCCGTTTCCGGTCAGTCCAACGGATCCTGCATTCTTTACACGGCCTTTTCCGTCGGCAATGTAACTGCCTAGCAACAGTCGGTTGTGGGCTGCACCCAGAACGAGCACAACCGGTTGTGGTGCAGGGTCATGGGATGACGAGGGGGGACGACCGAGCTAGGTGGTAGCGGGCATGGGTGGGGTGCCTGAGAGGGTGTTAGCGAGGGCAGCAAAGGTCGGGATGCCCTGTTTACGCAGGGTGGAGATGTAGCCACGGATCCGTGAGAAGCGGTCAGCCCCGGTGGTGGTTCGGAAGCCGCCGGAGATCTTTTGGCGGACTTTGGTCATC